>NZ_JACUZX010000049.1:0-10116 GCF_014851575.1 Rhizobium sp. RHZ02 | reverse complement strand
GGAGCAGCCCGGTAGCTCGTCAGGCTCATAACCTGAAGGCCGCAGGTTCAAATCCTGCCCCCGCAACCAACAAAACCTGAATATTTGCCAGTCAAGTCGCCTCACAGAAACCTCCTCCGCATAGGCGTCGAGGAGCTTTTTTTTGGACTCCGTGTCGATTTCTCAAGCCGCCAGGTTCGCCCAAATTCGCATGTGTTTCAGCAGCGACACAACGCCCAGCCGAAGCCCAACACGAAGCTTTGCCGCTGACTGCGGAGCCGGAATACAAGTTTCACCTTCGATCGAGGATTAGAGTTCGCCTCAACAGTAACCGTCAGGCTGGGGCAAGATTGCACCACGATAAGTCATGCCGATTAAGTGTGAGGGTCTTGCTGGCATGATCAAGGTGGCTTTATGCGGCGTAGGTTACTGGGGGCGCAACCTGCTACGTGTCCTTTCCAGCAATCCTGGGATTCAGTTAGCCGCAATTGTTGACACGCGGCTGGAGGTTCGAGAACGACTGGCGCAATCGTTCCCGAGCGCCGCGATTTACGAAGACGCTTCGTCTGTCATTCTCGATCCAAATATTGATGCAATGGTCATCGCAACGCCGGTGTCCTCGCACTACTCGCTTGCTAAGGCCGGTTTGGACGCCGGCAAGCATGTGATGATCGAGAAGCCCATGTGCGGTTCAAGTGAAGAGGCGGAAGACCTGGTCGCGCGGGCCAAAGCCTATGGCTTAACTCTGATGGTTGATCACACCTTCCTCTTCCATCCTGCCGTTCGAAAGCTCCGAGATCTCGTTGCAAGCGGCACGCTCGGGCATATTTCCTATTTTGACTCCCAGCGCGTCAATTTGGGCCTTTTTCAACCGGACGTAAATGTGCTCTGGGATCTCGCTCCTCACGACCTATCGATCCTGGACTATCTGTTTGCGGCAAAGCCGGTTTCAGTGGAGGCCAGCGGGTATTGTCACGTCAACGACAAATCGCCCGATATCGCCTACATCACCTTGCATTACGAGAACTCTATGGTCGCGCACCTCAATCTGAGTTGGATGTCGCCGGTAAAAATGCGGCGGATTGCTCTTGGGGGCAGCAAGCAAATGGCTGTCTGGGATGATTTGAACCGCGATGAGCCGGTCAAGATCTATGATTCCGGCATCACTATCCATTCCAATCAGGATCGCGAGATCAATCTTCCGAATTACAGAATCGGCGCGGTGACATCCCCGCGCATTTCCGGCCCCGAGCCGCTTACAGAAGTGGTTGAACACCTCCGTCGCTCCATCCTCGGGCAGGAGCGTTGCCAAACTGATGGTGATTTCGGACTGAGGATTGTCAGAACGCTGGAGCGGGCGCAGTCGGCACTGGAGCGCAGCTTGCAGCAGGTCGCATGCAGTAAGCGCAACACATTCAATATCATCGCGGCAGAGTGAGACGATGGAACAAAAGGTTAAACAATCGAACGCCTCAGATTTCCTAAGAGGGAAGCGCATTTTAGTAACCGGAGGCGCCGGCTTCATCGGCTCGCACATTGTCGATCAACTCATGGGCCACGAGGTTCAGGCCGTTGTGGCTGTCGATAATATGGTGCGTGGGAGGTCTGAGAATCTCTCTTCCGTTGCCGCCGACCCGCGCTTGCGGCTTGTAAACGGCGATATTCGTGACAATGCGCTCATGGACGAGCTGGTGCGAGACGCCGATATCGTATTCCATCAGGCCGCTTTGAGGATTACACATTGTGCCGCCGAACCCGCCGAGGCCTTTGAGGTTATGGGCCGCGCCACATTCGATCTTCTGCAGCTCTGCGTGAAACACAAAATTCAGAAGATCATCGCTGCGTCGTCCGCTTCAATCTATGGCTATGCTCCAGAATTTCCGACCACGGAGGCCGCAGCACCCTACGCCGATCGAACATTGTACGGCGGCCTGAAGCTCTTCAACGAAAAGCTGCTCCGATCATTCAACGATATGTACGGCCTTAACTACTGTGCGCTTCGTTACTTCAATGTCTATGGAACGCGCATGGATATCCACGGCCGCTACACGGAAGTCTTGATCCGGTGGATGGAGAGAATTGCTGCCAATCAACCTCCGATCATCTTTGGTGACGGCTTGCAAACCATGGATTTCGTGGAGGTTCGTGACGTCGCGTCTTCGAATATCGCGGCGGCTCTCTCTTCTGCTTCGGACGAAGTCTACAATGTCGCGTCAGGGGCCGAAGTTTCTCTAAAAGAATTGGCGCAGACGCTGCTCAAGATCATGGGACGGGAAAATCTCGGAATCCACCATGAACCTGCTCGCAACGTTAACCCAGTCGAGCGGCGGTTGGCCGATCCGTCAAAGGCGCGGGCGCAACTTGGTTTCCAAGTTTCGATCGGGCTGGAAGATGGATTGCGCGATCTGGTGCGATGGTGGCGGGATGAATGTGTCTCCGTGCTGGAGTCGGCCAAGTGATCCCCCTTATGCGCCCAACGGTGGGTCCAGAAGAAGCAGACGCACTCGCTTCCGTCATCGCTTCCGGCTGGTTGACCCAGGGACCACAGGTTCTTGGGTTCGAGACGGAGTTCGCTGCAATGACCGGTGCCTCATATGCGTGCGCGGTTTCCAACTGTACGACAGCGCTTCATTTGGCACTGCTGGCTGTCGGTGTTGGACCGGGTGACGAGGTGATCACGGTCAGTCACAGCTTCATTGCGACAGCGAATGCCATCCATATGTGTGGTGCCGAGCCGGTCTTCGCCGACATCGGTGCAGGTAGCTACAACATGGATCCGACCAGTATTGAGGTGCTGATATCGTCGCGGACTAAAGCCGTGTTGTGTGTGGACCAAATTGGTATGCCGTGCGACTTGCAGGCGATTTGCGCGGTCGCTCATGCGTATGGGCTGGCAGTGGTGGAAGACGCCGCCTGCGCCAGCGGATCGATGATCCTGGTCGATGACCAATGGCACCGGATCGGTGGCGTGCTCTCCGACGTGGCATGCTTCTCATTTCATCCCCGCAAGGTTCTTACGACGGGTGAGGGCGGAATGATCACCACGAACAACCCTGAAATAGACGCGAAGTGCCGCCTTCTGAGGCAACATGGAATGTCTGTCTCCGACCTCGCCCGTCATGCATCCAATCGTGTTGTGATCGAGACCTACACCGAGACGGGTTTCAACTACCGCATGACCGACCTTCAGGCTGCGGTTGGACGAGAGCAGCTAAAGCGTCTCGATGGAATTGTTGCCGAAAGGCGGAAATTGGCGAAGCGTTACGGCGAACTCCTGATGCCCGTCAACGGTATAATCGTACCGCAAGAGCCGAACTGGGCGAAATCTAACTGGCAGAGCTATTCAATTGGGTTGCCTGAAGGTGCAGATCGCGAAGAGGTCATGCAGGAGATGCTCGACCGAAAAATAGCGACCCGACGTGCAGTCATGTCCAGCCACCTTGAGGCGCCCTGGCGCGGGGCTCGACATGCAGGGCTTTCCCGATCCGAACATGTCAGCGCAGCTCATCTCATACTGCCACTTTTCTCCGGAATGACGGATGCCGAACAAGTCAGCGTGGTGACTGCCTTGTCAGAGATCCTTGCTGAAAAGGAGTGGCCCAATGCCCATCGCTGACAATGTCGTTTTTGAAGATGAGGTACTGATTTTCCATCCAGATCTCGTCAATTTGTATGGCTGCACAATCGGCCGTGGAACACGGATCGGCACCTTCGTGGAAATCCAATCGGATGTCCACGTCGGTGCAAAATGCAAGATCCAGTCCCATAGCTTCATCTGCTCTGGTGTCATCATTGAGGACGAGGTGTTCGTGGGCCATGGCGTCATGTTCACAAACGATCGTTATCCGGCTGCGACAAACGCTGACGGTGCATTGCAGGGCTCGGAAGATTGGGTCTGCCTTCCCACCCGTATCTGCTCCGGCGCATCGATCGGAAGTAATGCCACGATTCTACCGGACGTTGTAATTGGACCAAGGGCTATGGTAGCAGCGGGGGCGGTGGTGACCAAAGACGTTCCCGAATATGCCATCGTCGCGGGCAATCCAGCACGTGTGATAGGGTCTACTCGCGACATGTCGGAGAGTGGGCGATGAGTTCACAAACAACGGTACCTTTCGTCGATCTCTCTATCCAATGGGAGCAGATTCGCCATAATGTCATGCCGGAGATCGAACGGCTGTTCGATGCGAGCGCTTTTTGCCTGGGGCCATGGGTTGACGAATTCGAAAAGGCGATCGCCTCCTATCTTGAAGTCGATCACGCCATTGCCGTCAGCAGTGGCAGTGCTGCTCTGCATCTGGCGGTCATTGCAGCGGGCATAGGCCCGGGAGACAAGGTTCTGGTACCGGCCCATAGCTTTATCGGCACCTTGTGGGGGGTGATCTATCAGGGTGCTGTTCCGGTTTTTTGTGATGTGGAACGTGCTACGGGTACGATCGACTTTGCGGATGCGGAAAGGCGTCTGGATGGCGATGTGAAAGCAGTCATTCCGGTTCATCTTTACGGTCAGCCCGCAAATATGAAGGCAGCGCTGGAGTTTTCCGAGCGTCACGGACTGACAATGATAGAAGATGTGGCCCAAGCAATCGGCGCTCGTTACAACGGTCGACCGCTCGGATCGATGGGGTCAATGGGCTGTTTCAGTTTCTACCCGGGCAAGAATCTCGGTGCAGCGGGTGAAGGCGGCCTCATCGTCACGCAAGACGCCGACCTCGCTCAGCGGCTGAGGGCACTGAGAAATCACGGGCAGACGCAGCGTTATCTCCACGAACAGATCGGCTATAACTACCGCATGGATGGCCTGCAAGCGTTGGTCTTGAACAGCAAGCTAAGGCATCTTGATGATTGGACTGATCAGCGGAAGCGGGCCGCAGAACGGTATAGGGAGGGCTTGAAAGGCACGCCCCTTACGCTCCCTGAAGTCGTGCATGGCGATCATGTTTACCATCTCTACGTTGTACGCACGGATCGGCGCGACGACCTACGGTCGCACCTTGATTCAAGAAGTATCCAGACCGGATTGCACTACCCCATTCCATTGCATCGGCAGCCTTGCTTGGCGCAAGTCGAAAGCGCCCAAAGTGAATTTCTTGCAACGGAAGAATTTGCCGGCCAGGGGCTGTCTTTGCCCATGTTCGCTGGCATAACCGCGGCGCAGCAGCAACAAGTCGTCGATGCAATTTGCTCATTTTTCGAAAAGGGTGAGAGATGACGGTGGCAACACAGCGCAGACGCGTTCTATGCGTGTTGCCGCAGCTCAATACGACCACTGCTCCAGTTCTCACCAATGTGGTCGACGAGTGGATTTACGCGCTTGCTCACCACTGCGAGGTTAGTGTTGTCGACCGCGATTTCGATTTCAAAGCCGTCTGCGATGAGCTGCAGCCCGATTTCGTCATATTTTCGGCAGTGCATTCCGGCAGACCACTACGGCTTAACATCACAAACATTCATACCTACCCAGAGATACCGCGGGCGCTGTACTTCAATTGCGATCCACACGACCCGATGCGGCCACTCACGTTGAGCGCTCTCACTGAATACGGCATTGACACGATCTTCTGCTTCGGGCTGGAACATCTGCAGCATATGCCGGAGCTCTCGCAATTTGCCTGTTTCGTCATTCCGAAATTTATCGATCCCGAGATATTCCATGACTATAACTTGGAAAAGATCATCCCCATCAACATAATGAGTGGGCATCTATTCCCGAGTTTCTACCCGTGGCGGGCAAAGCTGACCCACGAGATTCAACACTTCTTTCCAACGCTAATTTATACTCATCCGGGCTATAGGCTACAGGACCGCAGGCCATTTGAGGTTCGTGACGCTAGATACGCTCAGTTAATTTCTCAAAGCTACTTTTCGGCTGCCGACACGACGCGGCTGGACTACGTCGTTCGCAAGCACCTTGAGATACCAGCTTGCGGTACGGTTCTTCTTGCTCCTGACTCCGATCGTCTGAAAGAATACGGCTTTGTGGATATGCAAAACTGCATCATGGGCAGCGGAAAGGAGCTCTACCAAAAGATCAACGAGGTCAGCAAAGACCTCGATCTTTATTCCGACATCCGCAAAAAGGGTTATGAACTCGTCCACAGCCGCTATACGCGTCAGGCGTGGACTTATATTGCAGATTGGTACGAGTGCCGCCGCGCCGTTCGTTCAGGCGAAGTTGTCAGACAAATCAATTGGTTCGGCAAATTCGAGATCGTTCCAATGCAATCCGCTTCCGTAGTTTTCGTGAACGCGGCCGTTCCGGACAGCCCGATGTCCGCAGTGCTTCGTTCGGCCAGATCGGCAATTCTGAAGGGAGGAGATTTCAAGGAGGTCGCGCAGACCCTGAGAGAGCTAAGTACTTGGATTAGCCATATCGCCGAGCCATGGGTTCTGCTCGGCATTATCTCGCTGCTCGAGGGAGATGCAGGAGAGGCCGCCATTCTACTTAGTCGTCGTAGCAATCTCCAGGGCACATCGTCGCCGGCCTTGGCGCAGATGGATCCGGTCGAGATCGCTTGGCTTCTCCTCCTGAGTGATATCATTGGCGACAAGGATTTGAGGGATTTCCTGCTTGAACAAGCCAAGACCGTCCCTCACGTTTCCATTAGGCGAACCAAATGGTTGATCGAAACAAACGAGCTTACGGATCCATCCAACGACGACTCGTTTGACGGACCGTTGCCTGGGGACTGCCTCTCGGTTGCTTGGATTGGAAATGAGGACTTTGATAGTTGGCTTGATTTAATGGCGCGATTGTTCCGCGCAAATAGTCGCCACGATCGCGCACTCGATATCGAAGGTCTTCTTGCCATGCGTGTGAAATCGGTGGGGCGGACGGCTGCAACGGTCTAGTCTTGGGCAAGAGCGATAGGTGTGGAATATCACACGTGTGAGGCTACCGCGTCTTTGGCCCATTGTGGTGAGTTTATCTCAACGGTCAAAGTAGATAGAGCAAGTTCACTCATGATTGAAACATTGAGAGCACTTCAAAAAACGCTGCAACTCAAGAAGCTCGCGCAATTCCAGCGGCGCGTGTCCTTCGGCGATTTGATAACTGATCGTTGGGAAAATGCGCGTGAATATGGATTTGGTGAGGGTACATCCTGTTATGACAGTGCCCTCGTTATGGGAGAGGTCCGTGTCGGTTGCCATACCTGGATTGGTCCTGGAACGGTATTGGATGGGACTGGCGGGCTTTCGATCGGTGACCACTGCTCAATCTCCACTGGTGTTCAGATCTATTCACATGACACTGTGCAAAGAAGCTTAACACTGGGAAAAGCGCCGATCGCATATTCTCCAACCAAGATTGGCAGCGGCGTCTACATCGGTCCCAACAGCGTGATTTCTCGTGGCGTGACGATTGGAGATGGCGCGGTGGTTGGCGCGATGTCTTTTGTTAATCACGATGTTCCAGCTGGAAGTAAAGTCTGGGGCTGTCCTGCTAGAATCCAGACGTAGTACAGGCGTTGGACTTTGATCTGAACCCCGTGATGCAGCCACCGGCCCGCGCTAGCCTTTTGACACGCTGAGCGGCAAACAAGGCGTCCCTAAACTATTTGGCGGTCGGCCGTATCAATGCATGGGATGATGGAGAGCCGTTTGTGTCATCGCTGATACTGTCGTCAAGCAACCGATGAAAGAGAAATCGAACTGGCTACAGGTGCCGGACCGCTGCTTCTATATTTGCTCACTCGTCTGCATCGCCCAAAGAAAAAGTGCTCGACGTCCGCGGTGACCGCGCTTGGCGCAAAGCTGAAATTGTTGCCGCGAGGGTCGGCTTGAGGCCGAGACTTTACAAGTCTCCGTCCCATCAGGCCCTGCAACCGATACCTTCCCAGATACCCGAAACAATCGCAGCCAGATATCCCCGGCGGGCCAGAACCTCCGCGGCGACGGCCTTGCTAGAGCAGGGGCAAGCGAGTCGTAAAAGGCAATCTGCGCTTCCGAAAAGTCGATGCCGCCTCCATGGGACTTTCCCTTCTCTCCCTTGCAGGAACCAGAAGTCGAAAATTCCCGCTCCGACGGCTCAGCATGACAGGCTACGTCAGAATCGAAAATCGATTCCGATTTTAGAGGCCTTGCTCCGGGCATTTCACCCGCCCGAGTTGCCAGAGCTATTGACCAGCACGCGAGAAAAAGTATTCCTTTTGTCGACAAGAGGATACCGGCATGACTGATACCGATACGAAGTCCACTCCCGAACGCAAGCGAGGCTCCGGCGTCAAGATGGTTTACGACCTCTTGCGCGATGAGATCCTGGACCTGGTTTTACCGCCCGGCAGTCCGATCGATGAGGTGCAACTGGCCGAGCGTTTCAAGATGTCGCGCACGCCGATCCGCGAGGCGCTGGTGAGGTTGGCCGGCGAGGGCCTGATCGACACGCTGCCCAATCGCTCGACCATGGTATCGAATATCGATTTCCTCAATATGCATACCTTCTTCGATGCGCTGGTGCTGATGTATCGCGTGACCACCCGTCTGGCCGCCCAGTATCATCGCCTCGAAGATCTGCAGGTGATCCGCGCGCATCAGGCCGACTTCGCCGCAGCGGTCGCGGCCCAGGACGCCCTGGCGATGATTGCCACCAACGCTGCCTTCCATTCAGCCATCGCCGAGGCAGGCCGCAACGCCTACTTCTCCGGTCTCTTCAATCGTCTCCTCGATGAGGGGCGACGCATCTTGCGGCTCTATTACCAGTCCTATGAAGACCGCTTGCCGCAACGTTTCGTCGACGAGCACGAAGACATTATCGCTGTCATCGCCGCGCGCGACAGCGAGGCCGCCGACCGCTTGGCGACGATCCATGCCGAGCAGATCGTGCAGCAAATACAGAAGCTTTTCGCGCGCGGCGGAAAACTGGATATCGCCCTCTGATCTGCTGCATATTTTTTGTCGACAAATAATATGCAAGTGATATAACCGCCGTCGAAGACACGGGGACCGGTGCCGGTGGAGGCGCGCGGCGATCCCTGCCCGTCCCGCCAGGCAATAGGAGTTTCGCAATGAAGGCCAAGATTTTCTCCGGTGTAATTCCGGCCCTGATGACCCCCTGCAAGGAAGACCGTACCCCCGACTACGACGCACTCGTCCGCAAGGGCCTGGAGTTGATCGCGCAGGGCATGTCGGCTGTCGTCTATTGCGGTTCCATGGGTGATTGGCCACTGCTGAGCGATGCACAGCGCATGGAAGGCGTGGAGCGTCTCGTGAAGGCTGGCATTCCGGTCATCGTAGGCACCGGCGCCGTCAACAGCGCCTCGGCCGTCGCGCATGCGGCCCATGCCCAGAAGGTCGGGGCACAGGGTCTGATGGTCATCCCGCGCGTCCTGTCGCGTGGTTCGGTAATCGCGGCCCAGAGGGCGCACTTCAAGGCAATCCTCTCGGCTGCCCCCGATCTTCCTGCTGTCATCTACAACAGCCCTTACTACGGCTTCGCCACGCGCGCGGACCTGTTCCTCGCACTGCGCGCCGAGCATCCGAACCTCGTCGGCTTCAAGGAATTCGGTGGCGCTGCAGACATGCGCTATGCAGCAGAGAATATCACCAGCCGCGATGATGGCGTTTCGCTGATGATCGGCGTCGACACGGCCGTCTTCCATGGCTTCGTCAATTGCGGTGCGACCGGAGCGATCACCGGCATCGGCAACGTGCTGCCGAAGGAAGTGTTGCACCTCTGCAACCTCGCCCAGGCCGCTGCTGCCGGCGACGCAGATGCCCGCCAGCGCGCGCTGGAGCTCGAGCAGGCACTTGCCGTCCTCTCGTCGTTCGACGAAGGCCCGGACCTCGTGCTGTTCTTCAAGCACATGATGGTATTGAAGGGCGACAAGGAATACACCCTCCATTTCTACGAAACCGACGCCCTGACCGATAGCCAGCGCGGTTACGTCGAAACTCAGTTCAAGCTCTTCAACACCTGGTACGCCGAATGGAGCAAGCTCCCGGGTGCCGTTGAGAAATACAAGGCCTGATTTCCAAAGGCTCTCAAATCGAAAGGCCCTCCGATTGGAGGGCCTCAGACTGCTGACGAACCCGTCGATATTTTCGGCGGGTTTGTTTTTTGGACGTTGGTTGTTTTAGTTGGGTTCTGAGGCGGGGCGAAGTTGGCGGCCTCTGGCCCTCATGCCATGGCTGGTCTGG
>NZ_JACUZX010000048.1:0-11985 GCF_014851575.1 Rhizobium sp. RHZ02 | reverse complement strand
TACCCTCAGAAGAAAGAGCCGAGGAGGCCGGCGCCAGTTGTGCCGTACCCCAAAGCGGTAAGAAGCGGATTTTGACCTGGCTGGCTCTGTGTACTGGTACCGCCAAGCTGACCGGCGCCAGACGCGATGGCGTTTAGGCGGGCAAGATTCTCCCACGGCTTGTTCTGCTGCGCGTCGAAGATGCGAAGCTGATCGTTTAGTTGCTGCGTTGCGAGATTGTCGAAATAGCCGCCGGCCTTGGCAAGATCATTGGTGGGAGCAGACATCCCAGCGTAAGCCGTCCCAAGATTGCCAATTGCGCTCTGGCCCATGTTGAACAGGTTCGAATTAGCCGCATCCTTGCGGGTGTTAAAGTTGTTCAGGTCAGTGTAAAGCAAGTTGTTAGTGTTCTTGCTGATCGCATCGGCAACGGCAGAATTCCCAAGACCAGATCCATATCTTCCAGCAGCTGAATTGTTGAGGCTCACTGCATTATTGGTATCCGCGTTCGTCTGATCGATGATTTTCTGTAACTCAGGAGACAGCGACCAGTTGGCGTTTGCTACATTACCTATATTCTGTGTTGCTTGCGCTGTTGCAGGGTTATAGCCACCATTATTGATGATGTCCTGATATTGCCCTGATAGTCCACGCCCACCAATATTGTTGTAAGCGAACCCTTGCGTTGCAAGGGCGGCATCCCGGCTTTGGTCGGAAGGTGTTGCGTATGTCTGGCCAGTGTAGACCTGAGACCCAACTCCGCTGTTATACAGGTTCTGGGCACCTGACAGGGCCGTGTTGAGCGCCGGCTGGGCGCCCGACCATGGGGCATTGTTTGTCGTCGTGGTCGTCTGCTTGCTGGAACCGGTCATAGGCCAACCTCGTAAGTCGTGCGCAATTTCTTCGCGTCGGGGAAAAGCTTCGCCCAACCGTCTCGTCCTTCGGCTACGAAGCTTGTCGCGCCGCCTTCTCTCGCCATGTTCGCGATGAATTCTCTTGCTGCTGGGAGCCATTCGTCCACGCCATCCCCGACAATGCCGAGGCAGCGCATGACGGTCTTTGCCGTCCATTTCTGGAACTGCATGATCAGGATCGCCTTCGGGCCTTCGCCGTTGAAGACGACCACGCAGAAAGCTTGCCCAGACCGGCACATCTGCCAAAGCTCGCCCGACGAGATGTCCCCTCCGGTGCGCTCACAGGCTGCTTGCAGGCGTGCGGAGAATCGAGGCCAGATCTGATCAACCTCGGCGGCGTTCGCGATACCGATCTTCATCGAGAGAGCGCGTAATTTGCCATGTTGATGACCGTCGCCCGCACGTTGGCAGCCCCGACGACCTTGATCTTGTCGCCTTCCCGCATGCGGATAGGGATGTCAGAAATGGTCACGGTCGTCTTGGATGCTACCGCCCCGACCCAGACCATGAAATCCGTAGCTGTGCTCGCCTGATACCAGTAGACGTAGCAGTTGACCGAGCCGGCCGTGTCATTGGCGAAAGAGATGGATGCCGCCGTTGCGGAGTCGTCTGGCGCCGTGAAGAGGTCAGTCAGAGACGCTCCGGCCAGGTTGAGCGAGACCGGAAGATTGACGTTTCCGACGTAAGTGCCGAGGACTGCCATTACTGTTCCCCACTTCCGAGCCCATGAGCATTGACGGCGCTAGCGATCGACCAGACCGCGCCCTCTGCAATGATCAACCTGAACTTGTGCAGCCGACCGTCAGATCGGAACGGCACGACGCCAGCGCGGTTAGCGGAGTTGGCGCTGGACCATGTGATACCGTCGCCGTGGTAGGCTGAGACACCATCGGCAAGCGTGAATTTGCCTCGCGTGGCGTCCGTGATAACTCGAGCCTCGTTGACGAATGTCCGCGTCGTGCCGTCTATCTCCACGTCTGCAGTATCAATCGTCGCCTGCAGGTTCGGGCCAGTGAACCATGCTAGCTTGTTGTCGGTCGTGAATGTTGCGAATGTCGGTCGGCCACCGGTAAACAATCGGCTATCGAAGGGCTCGGTCACGTCGTCGATCTGCGAATACAGCAGAGACAGGCCGTCCCACGTCACGCCAGGAGTGGCCAGCGCCATCATTTCGCCAACCGCAATGTCGGTTGTGCACCAGCGGTCAAGCTGCCAGTCGTAGCCGAGACGGTAGAAATTGCCGTTCAAGGCGCGATACTTCCACCACACAATCTTCTCGAACGGGTCAGCCGAGCCCTGCACGTCGCCTAGATATGTCTGGTCAACCTGAGACAGAAACCAGCGATCCACGCGCTCGGCACCGATCGGAGACCGGTCAACCCCACCGAAGAACCCGTCTTCAGAGAGATAGAAGAACCGGCTCGGGCCAATCGAGACGATCGACCGAGGCGCAAGCGTCCCCTGCTTCGGGTTCAACACGGTTCTTGTGAACGTGAACCCCGACGACGGGGCGAACGGGAAGAACTGCATGGCCGCGCGCTGGATGACCGTAAAGCCGCCCTGCTCCGCAAAGCCGCCCATAATCTCATCGCCTTCGGGCAACTCCTGAAAATCTGCGCCTCTCTGTCCGATCGTCCAGAAGGTAATGTCGTTGTTACCCGACCAGCGAACCGTTTTCTGCCCGTTGGTCCCATCGAGGTAGCCAAGCACGAGGAAATCACCAGCCACCCACGAATACTTTGCCTTCGGAGGGCTGCCGCCGAGATCCGCGAAGTTGCCCGCCGCCTCGATGTCGTAGACCTGGATGTTATCGATGATGTTGTGCGCAATCAGCTTGTCGCCAAAGCGCGTGAAGGTCCAAGCATCCTGCAGCGGCACGTTATAGGGTGCGGAAGGGCCGGAAATGTCCGTCCACGAGTAATCACTCGTGTTCAGCTTGTAGAGGCGCGAGGCTGTGCCGGCGATAACGACATAGTTGCCGGCCGCTGTGCGAACGTAGACACCGCCCCGGCATTCCCCCGGCAATGCGTCGGTGATGACAGACAGCCCCGGCATCGGTCCCCAGCCATTGGCGACAGGCAGGGCGTTGACGACGTTGGCGCTGCTCGTGCCTTCGAAGGGCGATTTGTCAGGTTCGAACGGGCTCAGCGGTATGATCACGTGGAGATGTCCGTCGTGTAGTTGTAGCCTCGGCGGCGAAGCATCGGATCAGTGCGTAACTGGCTGCGCTTCTTCTGCGCGTTGTTACTGCGGACTTCCGCCGTGAATTCGTCGAGCATTGCCTTCCACGTGTTTCCAGCCTGATCCTTGACGTAGCCACATCCCCAGACCATGGCCGCAGCCAGGTAGAGATCCGGATTGTTCGTGAGGAATTCATTGGTCGGCACTGCATCAGAGAGCGCGAAACGGCCCTGATAAGTGAAGCGGATGGGGTACGGGATATCCAGAGGGCAGTCGAAACGGATGTTTGAGCCCTCAATGGCCCAATTGTTCGGGAGATTCGGCGTGTTCTGCTCGTAAAACGTCCCCAATGCCGACTGAGGGACAAAATATTCCTTCTCGAAAGCCGTCAGGTACAGAGAAACCGGATCGACGACCTGAAGAGAAGCAATGCTGACGACATTGGAGCTCGAAACACCGGTTAGATTGGCTGTCGTGGCGACAACCTCAAGCAAACGGTTAAGACGGGCTTCTGCAAGGGTGATGAAATCGGCGGCATTGCCGGTCAGATCACTGCGGGCCATCCAATCAACGACCGAGGCCTTCAGATCGGTGTAATTCGCTATCGCCATATCCGCTCACTCCGCAACATGAGAAGGGGCGAGACCGAAGCCCCGCCCCTCTGAGTGATTTTCGCTTACGGAGTGCCGCTGAAGCGGGTGGCGAGTCGAGGATCGATCGCCTTGGCCCCGAAGAGCACGTCATAACGCCAGCCTGCCACGTCGTTCGTGCTGTCGTAGACCGGGATCAGGCGAATGCTGATGCCCTTGTACGACTGGCGCGAGCCATTGTAGACGGCTGCCGGCATTTCCATCGGGACGGAGACGAAAGCGAAGGCATTCTTCGCAAACACCATGTTCTGACGGTAGCCGGTGCTGCCCGTGCCGAGGAAGGTGATCGCCGCGCCGTTGGCAGGAGCGGCCGAAACCGTCTGCTGTGCACCGGATGCGATGATCGGAGGCGACAGGGTGAGCGTCGTTGCACCAGCAGCAGCAGAGTTTGCGTCTGCCTTGACGACGAACTGACGCAGGAACGGCAGGGTTGCCTTGGTCACCGGATTGACAGCGTAAACGCCGGCAATGGTGATGATGTCGCCCTGCTTGACGATACCGGTCGTGGAAGCCGTCCAAGCCGTCGTGATGAGCGAAGACTGGTAGGTATCCTTGACCGACAGATAGGTCACATCCTGCGATGCGCCGTTGACGGTCGGGGAGCCCGTACCAACACCGGTCGTATGCGTCGGGACGTTCTGCGCCATGTAGGTGTCAACGTCACCGATCATGCCGAGGCGGGCCATGCGGTACGCGTCGTTTGCCGGCTGGTTGATGTAGAGGGCGGTCTGCGATGCCAGCATGCCCCAGTAATCAGCCGGGGACATAACGCCGGTACGATCGCCATCCACAGCAAACTCGTCGAGGCGCTGGGGAGCGACCGAGAAGTCAGCGAAGGAGTTGACGACGTTGCCGGGAGTGCCGACCCAGTTCGGAACATCCTTGTAGAGGCCCATCAGGGTCACGTCGATGTTGTTCGCAAGCTGGATCATGGCCGGCTTGAGAACACGCTCACGAACGCCGGACTCATCGATATCGAGCGTCAGTTCCTTCGAGGTGAAGTTAACGTCCACACCGATCTGGTTGCTGACCGTGAGAGTGGTCGAGCCTTCGACGACATCCTGGGCCGACCGCGTGGCGCCGGTACGGACGGTGAAGTCCGCAGGGCGCTTGATCGAGATCGTGTCGCCCTTCTTGTAGCCGTTGATGGACTGGGAGTATTCCTGATCGTAATCGACATAGACCTTCTTGGTCATGACGAGCGTGTTTTCGAGGATCTTCAGAGATTCCTTCGCGAACACGTTGACTTGTTTTGCAATGCTATTTGTCATCGGAGAGATTCCTTATCTCTTGAATTTTTGATCCGACCACTTCGCGTACTCGTCCATCGACATATCCGCAGGGTTCTTGGTCACGGCAGGGCTTGATTTGGCCGAGACGGTACGAAGAGGCTGGGCTGTCGGGAGGATGGGCTTGGGAGTGGCTTGCACCTTCTGCAGCGACTGGTTACCGAGCCATGCGAGGTAGAGCACTTCGTAAACCGGTGGGCTGTACGCGTTCAGAAGCGTTTCCCGGGTAAACCCTTTGCTCTCTGCAAATTCGGTGATTTTGGCGTCCACATCAGGGGACCAGCCAGGAATTTTCTCTTCAGCAAACTTGCGTGTTTCCCGCAGGCGATTGTCTGTTTCCAGTTTCGCTTTAGCGGACATCTCGTTCTGCTGCTTGTCGAGGAAACCGCCGATGTTTCCACGAACCTCTTTCAACTGCTGGAATTCGCGCCATGCCGACATAGCCGCCATGGGGTCTTCCTGCTCCAGAGCCCTCCAGTCGAGGTTCTGGTACTGGTTGAGCTGCGCATCGACGTTGAGCAGCGTAGCGCGGGCCTCAAGAACCTCCTGAGACACCGTATAGAAGGCGTCTGCCTCTGCCTTGCGGGTTTCGGCATCCTTCTTGATCGTCGCGGCTTCCTGCGTCTTGCGGGTGTAGTCCGCATGCATGAGGTAGCCGTCCTTGAGTTCAGCGGGGACGTTGTACTTCTTCCCGTTGATCTCGATTTCCACCACGTCGGGCTCTGCGCCTTCAAGGGTGGGCTGTTCCTCGCCTTCCGGCGCAAGCTCAGGCTGAATTTCTTCTTCCTGAGGCGCGTCAAGGTCGATTGGCTCGTCCTTGGCTTCAGGTATCTGCGCAGTTTCTGGCTTTTGCGTCTCGATTGCTGGCGTGGCCAGTTCTTCGGCAACAGCCGTCAAACCCTCGTCCATGAAGGTCCACTCCTTTGATGTAGGTTGGTGGAGGAAAGAAGCGCCGCTTACCCTTGGCGCATGGGAAGAAAATTGCGGCCAACCGGCGATGGCTGCTCTTCGAGCTTGGCAATCTGACCGGCTGCGGAAATGGCTGTCTTCGCCTTGTCGTTTTTGATGCCTGCCTCGACATCCATACGCTTAGTTTCGGCGTTGTACTGGTCGATCGACTTGTCAGCCTTCAGGGCTTCGACTTCCTGCGTGAGCTGCTGAATGGCCTGCTGCCCTTGCTGGATCATCTGCTGCACTTCAGGCGGCAACTGGTTCTTGTTGGCAGGGTTGAGCTTTTCGAGGCGCTTGGCGATCTCGTCAGCCCCAGGCCAATCGAGTGCCTTGGCATACAAATCACCGATGACAGGTGCAGCGGCCGGGAAGGACCGGATGAACTCCTGCATCTGCAGCGCCGATTCCTCGCGCCGTGTCGTGAACGACGGGCCAGAGGTGACCGTGAGGTCGTATTTGCCTGCCGTCAGGTCATAGATGCCGGCGATCGGGTTGCCTTCGTCGTCAACTTCCGGCTGGCCGTTCTCGTCCATGACGGACTGAGGCTCTTGAGAGTTGATCTTGACGCTCTTCTGGACGCCATCTTCACCGATCACGCGAATAATGCGCTCTTCGGTGTAGACGTATGGAATGAGGTCGATCAGAATCCGGCCTGTGTGCCTGATGGCGCGTGACAGGTTGTCGATGAAATGGAAGGTGGAAACATCCCCTTCCCGCTGACGGGCTGCAATGGCAACGCCGCTCGTTTCGTTCGACCGAGCGCCAAGGGATGCGTCATACATCCCGATGATGGCTTTCATATCGTCCGAGGCGTTCAAGGCCTCTTGCAGTGAGCCAGCAGCCGCTCCACCGTCGAGAGGCTGTCTCTGTGGGGGAGTGTTGCCCTCATATTCGAGATAGGCGTGGCTTTGCGTGTTCGCCGTTGCCCAGCGGGCCGCATCGCTGTCAAACGCTCCCTTCGGACCAATGAACGGCACACGAGGCGCAAGCGCGACAAGCTCGGTCGCCGTGGTGCGCCAGTAGTTGAGCATCCGCTGCGCGTCCTTGGCGTCGTGGATCAGCGAACGGTAGTAACGCTTGCCCTCCACAATGATTTCATCGCCGTAGACCGGAATGATCGGGATATATCGCCCCGGCCAATCGTTGACCTCAAGGACATCAGCCCCGGTCATGATCGTCTGCGTGACCTTGTAGGTCTTGCCAGGGCGGCGCTTGACGACAGTCAGGACGCGATTGTCGAGGAACATCTTGATTACAGGATCTTCAAGCTGCTCGGCCTTGTAGGTGTGGCCGTTCGAAAGCTTGACGATTTCCGTATCGACTTCCTCGCGCTGCCACCACTCGGCAATCATCACGCCGTCGTCATTCAGCCAGTTATCATCATAGGCCCATGCATCGCTGTCGAAATCGACCGCGCACGGCTCCTCATTGACGTTCTTCTTGTTCTTGTACTTGCGCTTGAACTCTTCCTTCGGAATGCGGTCGACGACGAAGGCCACATCCCAATCCGAGGAATCGGCCGCTGTCGAATTCGGATCGCCATAGACCGAGAACTGGTTTGACACGCGCTGGATGGACAGATCCATGTCGAAGCTGTCATCACAGGCATAGTCGCGGCTGACGCGCCAGTAGCCGAAACCACCGGAAACAGATGCCTCAACGCCGGTATCGTAGGCAACATCTGCGTTCGACGTGTATTCGATGTTGCGAATGAGGCCGTTCATGATGTCGGCAGTCTTCACATCGGCGCCGCTATCGACCGGATGCACCTTGATCGATGGCTTGTTCTGGCGGCTGTCGTTCACCACCTGGCGGATAAACGCCTTCATGCGGTTGATGGTCAGGCAGGGGCGGTTTTCAATCTCGCGCTGCTTGACGATATCGGACGGCCATTGCTCTCCAAGACGTGCAAACCGGATGTCATCAAGCGCGATGACACGGTTTTCGCTTTCAGCCTCGGAGCACAGTTCGAACGCCTTCTTGCCAGCGGTCAGAACGTCGTCAGGCTTGCTCTTGTCGAGAGTGGTGGGAGATGATTCAGCCATTCGCACCCGCCAAATGCTTGCGCTTGAGCTTGCCGATGTAAGCGGGGTCCATGCCGAACCGCTTGCCTAACTTCAGCAGGCTATCGCCCGAGTTCAGGATTTCCGCTATTTCGCGGTCAAACAGCTTCTGTCGCCCACAACCGCCGCCGCGTAGTGTTCCGTGCGCCTTTGCGTCGGCCATATTTGTGAGGATGTCAGCCCAATAGAGATGAGATGGATTCACGCAAAGCTTGTTGCCGCAACGATGTGCGGCTTGGTGCGCTTCATCCAGAGGAGAGCCGTGGGCCAAGATACAGACATACCGGTGTGCGTCTATGTTCTTCTTGGCATGCTGACGGCTGAGGCTATGTGCTCCGTATCCGCTGCTTTTCCGAACCGCAAAAGGCCAGATTATGCAATCGTCTGATGCAGATGAGAGAGCATCAGAGATAAACTGCTCACGCCGACTGATAGCCATGCGATTGCTCCCATCCAACCCCCGGCTATCCTGCCGCGTGGGTCTGGTTTCTTCTTCCGCTCCACAACGGGAGCCGCGAATGTCAGTACGATTGCGTCCCACTCGTCAGGGGATCGGACGCCACGCTTGCGCATCTGTTCCTTGCTCTCGATGAGCAGGTACTGGTTGGCGTCGTATCGGTATTGAGGCCCGCAGGCGTCAGTCTGAAGGCTGTCTTCGTCGGGGATATCAGCCCCGCCAGGCTCATCGAGCCAGTCTCGGGACCGCATCCACATCTCAGCACGACGGTTACGCGGGCCAGGTCTTTTCTCTCCGTTCGGGAGAATGATCTCCATGGCCTGAGGAGCGCCGCCAAAATCGATCGCTTCGATAACATCGGCATAGGGAGAGCCCCAGCTTTTGAGGATGTCGAAAACCCCGGCACCTTGCCCACCAACGTCGATAAACACCTTGTCGGGCTTGTCCTCGTCGATGATCTGCTTGATCCAGTTGGCGCCGGCCACGTTGTCGAGCTTGGTCTTGCTCTCTATCTTCGAAACCTGACGACCGCGCCGCCATGCGACCGAGAAACGGTCATCACCGAAGCGCGACGGGTCTACGCCGAGGATTAGCGGGCCAATCCCTTCGATCGTTGCCTTTCTAGCTGCTACAACCGGCTCTGGCTTGATGAAGCCGTCATGGCCCGTCATCTGGAACGCTTCAGCAGCGGTAGCCGGATATTCCTGCTTGAACAACGTCGGGTCCTTCAGCTCTGCCACCTTGGCCCGCCTCCAAACCATCTGCTCCAGCGTCAGGTCGTATGCTTCCTGATAGGTTGCCTCTTCCTCGTCGAGGACGAAGCCATCAGGAACCGGCCGCGAATACTCAGGCTGCCAGAACCACGGAATGAAGATTGCGATGTAGTCGCCTATCCCCGCTTCTGCCTGCTGCCAGCGTTCGTGGAATTCACCCCCGACGCCGTTTGCCGTGCTCTCAAGGATGACCTCAGTTTCCGGCAGATCCGGTATAGCCTGGACAACGCCAGCGAAGTGGGTGGGCGCATTTGGCCAGAAAGCTACCTCTGATCCGTGGAAGAATTGAACCGTCTGCGATCGACCGACCGCTTTCGCTCCTGCCGTGCCGACTGCGTAACCGCTATCGAGCTTGGGAAAGGAAAGCTCCTTGGCGTTCGCTGCGCCCGTCGTTGGCTTTACCAGTTCCGGGCAATGATCGTGATAGCGCTCGACCATGCCGAAAAGGTTGTTGGTCGCGTCCTGCTCATGAGTGAGGATGAAGACGCGCCGGCCGCGCTTGTGCGTCACCTTGTGATAGTAGCGCCCACCGACGTAGGTCGAGATGCCTTGCTGCCTGCCCTTGAGGATCAGTGCCCGAACCTTGCCGGTCTCAGCCAGTTGGGTTTCCAGCCGACTGTGGAGGTATTCCTGCGCCCTGTTCAGAGCGAACGGCTCAACATGACCGGCTTTTGTCCGGATCTTCAGGCATCTTGGAGCGTAGTGTGGGAACTCGTCGCGAAGTTTGCGCCGAATTGCCTTCTCTCGCTCACTCAAGCTCATTCAGGGCGTCTTCGTGGGTGAAGGTCAGATTGCCTTCAAGCTGCGTAGGTAGAACCTTGCCGAGCAAAGCCATGAACGGGCCGGGGTTGGCGCCAGCTTGGGCCTTGAGGTACCCAACGATGCCGTCCTTGCCGCCCGCCTCTTCTGCTGCTTTGAGGATTGCGTCCTTGAGCAGAGCCGTCGTCTTGTTCTTTGCGCCTTTGGGCCGGCCCTTGCCTCTGTTGCCCGTATTGACGCCTATTTTAGGCTCTTCCATCTCCCACTCCCTTTCAGGTTGGTGGAATATTATTTCTACTGGCCTGTGAGGCCTTGTCATTCCGCGATATGTTTATTCTACGGTTAAGCCAGTGCCGTGAGGTTCGTTGCCGTCGTGCCGGTTGCGAGGATGCGCTTTGTACGGATCATCAGCACTTGGCCTGCCGTCAAACCGGTCAGAGTGACGTTTGCAAGTCGCTGCGTTGCAGGGTCGAACATCTCAACGGCGAGATTGCCTGCGCCGCCGATCTGGATGTAGCGGGTGTGCTTGGGCTGATCGACGCTATCGCTTGTGGTCACCGTCCACGCATAGCCTGGAGGGGCTGTTTCTTCGAATGAACTGGGCATATCGATGCTAGCCTCCTGTGGAACCTAATCCTGCTGCTGAATGTTGATGACTACGTGCTTACAAAATTGGTTTGCTAAGAAACGACCGTGTAAATCTGCCCGAGACACGTGAGCGAGCCCCTGATTGCCTCTACTCGTGCTTCTGCGTCTTCAAGCGAGTATGCCCAGAGGCGAAGGGACCAGCATGCGCTGTCTGTCCTGTAATCGCAGAGGAATTCGAACATTGGCCGGCCGAATTGGTCGGTTCTGACGTGCTCAACGTCTGGAGCGGATCGCTTGTCTCGCTCTGCGTTGAAGTCGATGATCATCTACTAGACACCCAGCAGTGTTTGCATATCTGCGGGGCTTGGCATGAGGAGAGGGAAAGAATTGCTAGGAGAAGCAACAGGTTACGCGTCACATCAGCCGCCGAAAAGAGAAGGCGTATTCATGCGAGAACTGGCCGCAATTGAGCCGCAGCCGATCATCCCCGTACACCTCGATCTCGCGCCAGTACAGGAAAGGAAACCGCGATTTGCGCCAAGACGATATCGGAGAAACGCTCAATTCAGCCTCACCACGGTTAGGTCATGCTCTCTTGCGTAGAAGACGGCGACAGGACAGCCAACAACGCTTCGCTTTCGGCAAGGCGCGAGACGTTCTCGCAGTAACGCTGCACAGCGCTAGAAGGCAAATCGGTAAGGCCGCACTGGATACAGCGCCCCCGGAAAGGCGAACCCTTGGGGCTTGTCCGCTCAAGGGCATGGCAGCGAGAGGGCGTCATTTCTGGTTGGTGCCTTCTACGCCGCGCTGCATGCGAGCCAGAGTGCGGCTATGAAGCCAATGCTGCGCCTCTTCGATCTTGGTGAGGGCTAGAGCATTCTCGCGGCAAGCGAACTGGCCAGCTTGGAAGGAGCGGAGGCGATCGGCTACGATGGCGAGCAAGACTTCCTGTGTCAGGCCATTAATGCCGTTCTCATTGATCGGGCCATTCTGGAAGCTGATTTCCCAAGACTTCGACGCCTTGGATGGATCAGCATTTGGCGGCAGCGTCACACGGTATTCGTGGTTCGCGCCACCTGCGCCAGGCTCGTCAGTGACCTCGATAAGGATACGATCATTCGCAGGGTTGACTTTGTGGTCGGTGATCGTGCGCATCAGCACTCTCCTTGGGTTGATTGGATGAATCGGGGGATCAGTTGAGGAGCCGAAACGTCAGCTGGTGCTCCTGAATGTAGAAGAACACGTCAGAACGGTTCTCTGCGAATATCTCCATCTCTCCGTCGCAGTCCATGAGGGCGAAGCCTTGGATGCCGTCGTAGGTTGCTTCTCGGAGAGAGCAGTGGGATTCGAGAGGTGAGAATGCGTCTTCGTCGGGCATCTC
>NZ_JACUZX010000047.1:0-12574 GCF_014851575.1 Rhizobium sp. RHZ02 | reverse complement strand
GAGCGAAGGACTTCGTCGCCAGCAGCGCCGCCGCCCTCGTTCAGTGAGGGGGCTTATAGATCCTACCCCTTTTCTAAGTCAACAGCGCCAGACAAAGTTTTTTGACATTTTTGTAACAGATTGATTCTCAAGTGGGATTTTCTAGAGACCGCGTTTGGGATCTTGAACGGCCCTCCAACGGGGCTCCAAATTCCTCGATCAGATGGTCGTGTAGTGCCCTATCAGCGAAGTTCTGTTCCTTCCCGCTCGCGCAAAAGCGGCGCTGGAGGGTTGAAACTCCGCGAAACTGGATCATCTGCCCCCTTACGGATCAAATCTCGCGGAACCTATCGCAGCTCTTTCGTGTTCTCGTTCGTGTAAGGAAAAGGAGAAAGACATGGCTGCCACTACCGATGACATCAGAGCATCCGTCAGCAAGGATATCGCCGCACTCCAGCAAGAAGTGTCCCGCCTGCAGAAAATGATCTCGGCGCAGGGCGCAGAGGCTTACTATGAGGTGCGTGACCGGGCAGGCAAGGCTTATGAGGACGCCCTTCCCCGCGCGAAGAGCGCGGTAGCGCAGATCCGGGCAGAAGGTGTGGCTGCCGCAGGCGCCGCCCGCGAGCATCCTGCTGCGACGACGACCGCGTTGGCGCTCGCCGGTGCGATCGGCTTTCTAGCCGGCTATCTCTTGGCCGGCAGTCAAGAGCCACCACGTCATTGGTGGCGCTGATATGGTGACAGCGGAAACGCCCCGCATTCATCGCGAGCCGCAGTGATCCGAAGTTTAGTGCGGCTCGTAATACTTTGGTCTTAGAAAAACCAAGTTTTGCCGTTACTACGGCCGGTAGAATAAGAGGGAGGACTATTCGTGGAGTGCAAGGGAGCCCATTTTATAGTCGAAGTCAGCGTTGATGGCGTCAACGGCCGCAGGGCTGTCGGCATCATGAACACGCGTCAAGCTCTCGAACTGCCCGAGTTGCCTTCCCTGTCCTACACCCATCCGGACCCCGCCAAGGCAGCGGCAGGTGTCGTTATCAGCCGTCAGGAACTCGCCGGTTACATGGCCAGCCACTGAGGCTTTCTGCCCTCTCCCCAAGACGAATTGGATGGCGCGCAAAGCGCCATCTCGCTTTTTGCGCTTTCGTCACGCAGCACTTTGAACCTCTTATTATCCCCGCGTTTTGTCGATGGCTTGCTGGCATCGTGACCCTGTTCATGTCAGAACCTGATCAACGGCAATGACGGGAAGAAACAGTGTGAGGCAGCGGCGCTCACCTCAGAAATCGCGCGAACGCGCCAGACCGAACGGGGAGACATCCGGCAAGCGGGTAACTTTGCCGCGTGCGCTCTCCAAGCTCGGGCACTGTTCGCGCACGCAGGCCGAACGGCTAATCCTGGAAGGTCGCGTGTCGGTCGATGGACGCAAAGTCACCGATATTTCCGCATGGGTAGACCTGGCATTCGCGAAGATCCGCGTCGACGGTACCGAAGTGGTCGCCGAGGCAAAGATCTACCTGATGCTGAACAAGCCGCGCGGGCTGGTCACGACGCGCGATGATCCCGAGGGCCGGCCGACCGTCTACGACTGCCTCAAGGATTTCGAGGCTCCGCACCTCTCGCCGGTCGGAAGGTTGGACAAGGCGAGCGAAGGCTTGCTGCTTTTTACCAACGATACCGTCTTCGCGCAGGCGCTGCTCGATCCGCTCACCCATGTCACCAAGACCTACCATGTCCAGGTCAACCGGATCATGGACATGGAGATGCTGGCCCAGATGACTTATGGGGTCCGCCATGACGGCGAAATTCTGAAGGCGACGTCGGCGACGCTGTTGAGGAGCGGCGACAGGAATGCCTGGATCGAGGTCGAACTCGATGAGGGCCGCAACCGCCAGATCCGCCGCATGCTGGAAGCCCTGGATGTCGAATGCCTCCGTCTCGTGCGCGTTGCGATCGGTGGCCTGGCGCTCGGCGAGCTGCCAAAGGGTGCGGTGCGTGCCTTGACGGATGCGGAACTAAGAGAATTGCGCCAGAGTTCCGGCGTGGAAACGGCAAGATGGAATTGAGTGCATGACGGAATTGGCGGCGCACGAGTTTTGGCAGGAGATCCACAGCCCGGGCACCTTTAGAAGCGACGGCGATGTCTCGGCGTCCTATATCGCCGAACTGGATGATGGGCGGCAGCTTCGCCTGCCTGTACGCGTGTTGGCAGACGGGCAGCATGCGCTGGCCTCCCTGATCATCAACCAGGCAAGCTTCCAGGTTCTCGATGTCCTGGCTCGATCGCTTGCCGAGAAACTGGAGCCTTTCGAGGTGGAAGTTGTTGCCGGCCTACCGACCCTTGGCCTGACGCTCGCAGCCGCCGTGGCGCAGAAGCTGGGGCATACACGATATGTGCCGCTCGGAACGTCCCGAAAGTTCTGGTACCGCGACGACCTGTCCGTGGCGCTCATCTCGATTACCACCCCCACCCAACAGAAACGTCTTTATATAGATCCTCGCATGCTGCCGCTGCTGGAGGGTCGGCGTGTTGCGCTGATCGACGACGTCATTTCCAGTGGCACTTCGATCGTTTCCGGGCTGCAGCTTCTTGCCGGCTGCGGCATTGAGCCTGTTGCGATCGGTGCCGCCATGTTGCAGTCCCGCCGCTGGTGCGAAACGCTCGATGCTGTCGGACCGCAATGGCGGGAAAGAACAGTCGGCGTCTTTTCTACCCCGATGTTGGAGATGACCGAGACCGGCACCTGGCGCCGCCCCGCAGTCTGAATGCACGATCGCGTGGAGCGCGGATTGCAACATTTCGCTCTATACAGTGCGAGCCGAACCGCTACAGTCTCTTGATGGATTGAGGTTCGGGGCAAACCATGACGTTCGAGCAAGCATCCTTGCTGATCCTCCTGCTTGCGATGCTCATCCTGTTTTCGTTGGAGCGTTTTCGTATCGAAGTGGTCGCGATTGCCGGGCTGCTCGCCGGATATGCCCTCCGCCTCTATTCCGCCGAACAGATCTTCTCCGGTTTTGCAAGCCCGGTGGTCATCACGGTCGTCGAGATCCTGCTCATCGTACAGGTCCTTGCACGGGCGCAGCTTTTTGATCAGCTCGCGGATTTTTTCGTGCGAGCCAAATTTTCGGATATCGCCGTCATCGCGACGTTGTCGGGCGCAACCGGCTTCATCTCGATCTTCATGAACGACATCGGCGCCTTTTCGATCGCTTTGCCGGCGACGCTGCGCGTGAGTGCCCTGCTCGCGATACCCAAACGGCAATTGATTATACCGATCTCCTTTGCCGCGCTCCTGGGCGGCATCGTCTCGCTGATCGGCACGCCCGCGAACATGCTCGTCAGCAACGCCTGGGCAAACGCAAACGGCAGCGGCTTTCGACTTTTCGACTTTGCCTATGTCGGGCTGCCGGTCGCCGTCGTCGGCATCATCATGACCGCGTGGCTTGCACCGCGGTTATTTCCGAAAAAGGATGGAGAGGCGCTCTCCGCTGAGCCGGTTTCACCACCGCGACGCAGGATCACCGAACGACATATCCCACCGGGCTCCTCGCTGATCGGTGCTCGGCTTTCGGACCTGCCGGATCGCTTCTCGCTGCAGCCGCATACGCTCGTGCGTGACGGCAAGTTTGTTTTCGGCACGCCCGACAAATTGGTTGTCGAGGCGGGCGACCTGCTATTGGCCGAAGCAGACGAGACAGTCTTTGATAGGCTTTACTCGTCCGGAACCCTGCTTCCGGAGCGCCACCCGAGCGCAGATTCTGCCGATCTCGATTACGTCGAGGCCGTCGTAATGCCGGAAAGCACGTTGGTCGGCTCGCGGCTACATTCTCTCGAGGTGTTCAGCAGCCGCGATGTTACGATATCGGCACTCTCCATGCGCTCGCCACGGATCGAGGGGCGCTTCGCCGACCTGCAACTGTCGATCGGCGACATTCTGGTCTTGGAGGGCGAGCAAAGGGCGATCGCCGAAGCGCTGGAGGAGTGCGAATGCCTCCCGCTGGCGTCGCAGCCGCCGTCCCGAATGTCCGCATCGTCCTGGCAGCCTTTTGCCATTTTCGCCGCAGGCGTCGCCGCGACGGCCTTCGAACTCGTGACGCCTGATATTGCTTTTGCAGGCGTCGTGCTTGTCCTAGCACTCCTAAATTACCTCAACATTCGCCAGGCGATGGCTGATCTCAACTGGCCGATCATCATCATGCTCGGCGCAATGATCCCGATCGGTTCCGCCGTCGCGACAACTGGCACCGCCCAACTCATCGCGGCGGCGCTGGGTTCCATGGTGTCGCTGGCCGAACCCGCCGTGGGGGTGGCGCTTGTTCTCTTTCTGTCGATGCTCCTGACGCCTTTTGTTAACAACGCGACTGTCGCAATCGTCATGAGCCCCATCGCCGTTGCCTTCGCAGCAGGCGGCCATCACTCTCCATCGGCCTATCTGATCGCCGTCGCCGCGGGCGCCTCGCTGGATTTTCTGACACCCTTCGGCCACCACAACAATACGCTTGCCATGGGGATCGGAAGCTACCGCTTCAGTGACTTTCTGAAGGCCGGCGCGCCTCTGACCGTGCTGAGCTATAGTCTTACCCTACTTCTTATCTATCTCTTCTGGCTTTAGGAGCCGGTTTGCTTGACATCCCCGGCAATGGAACTAGAGCAGGGGAAAGTTCCCGATCAACGCAGAAGGATGGTCGAGCCCGTGCGAATCCTCTCCGAAGCCCATTTCCCAGAGCTCCCCAATTACTACCGTGGCAAGGTTCGCGAGAACTATGACCTGCCGGATGGGCGCCGCATCATCATCAGCACAGACCGATTGAGTGCTTTCGATCGCATCCTCACCTGCATCCCTTACAAGGGCCAGGTCCTCACGCAGACGGCCCGCTACTGGTTCGAGGCGACGAAGGACATCTGCCCCAACCACGTTCTCGACTATCCCGATCCGAACGTTGTCATCGGCAAGCGTCTCGATATCCTGCCGGTGGAAATCGTCGTTCGCGGTTATCTCGCCGGCACCACGGGGACCTCGATCCTCACTCTTTATAAGAAGGGCGAGCGCGAGATGTACGGCATGCGACTGCCGGACGGCATGCGCGACAACCAGAAACTCCCGACCCCAGTCATCACGCCGACCAGCAAGGAATTCGATGGCGGCCACGACGAACCGTTGACGCCTGCCGAGATCGTCGAGCGCGGGCTCTTGACCAAGGAACAATGGGAAACGCTCTCGCGTTACGCGCTGGCTCTCTTTGCCCGCGGCCAGGAACTTGCGGCCAAGCGCGGGCTCATCCTTGTCGACACCAAATATGAGTTCGGCACGGACGAGAACGGCAACATCATTCTCGCGGACGAAATCCACACACCCGACAGCAGCCGCTACTGGCTTGCCGACAGCTACCAGTCAAGTTTCGAGGCAGGCGCGCGCCCGACAAGCTTCGACAAGGACTTCGTTCGCGCCTGGGTCGCGGAGCGTTGTGATCCTTACAAGGACGAAATCCCGGAAATTCCCGTCGAACTGATCCAGCAGACCTCCGAGGTCTACATCAAGGCCTACGAGAGCATCACGGCGCAACGCTTCGTTCCCGACGACAGCGGCGCGACGCCGGTCGAGCGCGTCCGCAAGAATCTGTCCGTCTACTTCTCTTAAAGTCGCGCCATAGAAAGCCTGCAACATTAGCTTGCAGGCTTTCCGTCCTTAGCGCTAGCATCTGGAAAACTGGGGGCCGGCCTCGTGCCGGCAGGGGAATGGATGGCACGCAGGCCAAGACGTAAGGCCGAAGAGACTCGTGAAGACATTCTGTCCATGGCGGAATTGTTGTTCCGGCAACGCGGCTTTGTCGCCGTTTCGATCGCCGACATTGCTGCCGCGCTTGGAATGTCGCCTGCCAACGTCTTCAAGCATTTCCGCTCGAAAGCTGCCCTCGTCGATGCCATCGCTGAACGCCATCTGGGCGATGTAGCTGACCGCTTCGCGACCTTTGACGATGAGCTACCGCCGAATGAGCGGTTGCTGCGCTTTGTCTTGCGCCTGCTGGACAGCCACCTGCAGGACATTCAGCAGAACCCCTACATCTTTGAAATGGTCCTGATGACGGTGCAGGCCAAGCTCGAGGCCGGCAATCGATATAGGGAGCGCATCGTCCGGAAACTGGATGAAATCATACGAGCAGGTGTCGCCGAAGGTCGCTATCACTGCAGTAGCGCCGCAGATGCCGCCAACACCGTTGCCGATGTCCTGGCGAGTGTCCTGCATCCCGTTCTGATCGCCCGTGATGATAAGGACACACTTGTCCAGCGCGCAAAGCAGATCGTCATTTTCGTGGATGCCGCACTGCAAAATAGCGCTTGCTAAGTGACGATTCATAACTTACGTCACTTCGTAAAGTCTTTCTTAAATTCGGATCAGTGGCATTTGATTCTGGATCGACGATCGGCCTTGCTTGTTGAAGAAGGTCACTGGTTCGGACGCCACCGCACAAGGAATTCATTATGATACGGCGCATTTTCCTCGTTTCCTCCGCCCTCGCGATCGGCGGCGTCCTCGCCGCATGCAGCGACAGCGGCAACAAGCAGGGCGCGGCCGGGGCCGCGGGTGCAGCCGCCGCCCAGCAAGCCGCGCCGGTTGGCGTGATATCCCTGACGAAGGCCACCTTCCCCGTCACCACGATCCTGCCTGGCCGCGCCGAGGCTTCGCAGATCGCCGACATTCGCCCGCAGGTGAGCGGCATCATCCGCGAGATCCCCTTCAAGGAAGGTGGCGAAGTCAAGAAGGGCGACGTCCTCTATCAGATCGAAGACGCACCTTACCTGGCAACCGCTGCACAAGCGCGCGCCGCCATTGCCAAGGCCGAAGCCAGCGTTCCCAGCGCGCAAAGCAATTTCGATCGTTACCAGCGCCTAGTCGGCTCGGGCGCGACGCAGATCGAGCTTGAGACCGCACGCACCAACCTTCTGCAGGCGCAGGCCGAGGTCGAATCCGCGAAGGCAGCGCTGACTGCCGCCGAAATCGATGTCGACCACACGAAGATCACTGCGCCGTTTGACGGCGTTATCGACCAGACGGCATACAACGTCGGCAACGTCGTCGCGGCCAACCAGACGACGGCGCTCACCACCGTGCGCCAGTTGGACCCGGTCTACATTCTATTGACGGAGTCGAGCACCAACCTGCTGCGGCTTCGCGACGCGATCCGCAGCGGCGAGGTCAAGGGCAACGCCGGCAATGCCGCCTTCCGCCTCATCCTCGAAAACGGCAAGGAATATGACCAGAAGGGCACGCTCGACATGTCGAAGTCCGTCGTCAGCGAGACGACCGGGACGTTTATCATCCGCGTGCGCTTCCCGAATCCAGATCACATCATCTTGCCCGGCATGTATGTCCGCGCGACGCTGGAACTCGGCGCGGAGCAAGGCTATGCGCTGCCGCAGCTTGCCACCAGCCGAAATGCAAATGGTGAGCTGACCGCGCAGTTCGTCTCAACCGACGGCAAGGTCGAAACCCGCATCTTCGAAAACGCATCTCCTTCGAACAACGCCTGGCTTGTGACCGAGGGTATCAAGGACGGCGACCAGCTGATCGTCAGTGGCCTGCAGTCGATTACGGCAGGCATGCCCGTCAAGCCAATGCCGATGAAAATCAATGACAAGGGCATCGTCGTGCCCGCTGATCAGGCCGCATCCGGTGAAGCGCAGAAGCCCGCCGCGAAGTAATTTGCGACGAACCGTGATCATAGCCGCACAGGAACAGTAAG
Organism: Rhizobium sp. RHZ02; assembly: GCF_014851575.1. Classification (NCBI taxonomy): domain Bacteria; kingdom Pseudomonadati; phylum Pseudomonadota; class Alphaproteobacteria; order Hyphomicrobiales; family Rhizobiaceae; genus Rhizobium; species Rhizobium sp. RHZ02. Next base: position 4,849 of record NZ_JACUZX010000047.1, on the reverse strand, counting down.
CCAATGGCCAAGTTTTTCATCCGACGCCCGATCTTTGCTTGGGTCATCGCGATTACGATCATGCTCGCGGGCCTGCTCGCGATCTTTACGCTCTCGATTTCGCAATACCCCGATATCGCGCCGACGACGGTGCGGATCAACGCGACCTATCGCGGAGCGAGTGCCGAAACGGTCGAGAAATCGGTGACGACCATCATCGAAGACGGCATGACCGGCCTCGACGACCTGACTTACATGACCTCGACCTCGTCGACCGGCTCTGCCAGCATCTCGCTGACGTTCGGCACCAGTGCCGACCCCGACATCGCGCAGGTTCAGGTCCAGAACAAGCTCCAGCTCGTGCAGTCCAAGCTGCCGGGCGATGTCATTGACGCTGGCATCAGCGTCACCCGCTCGACGTCGAGCATCCTGCTCGTCGGCTCGCTCGTTTCGACCGACGGCAAGCGCAGTTCCGTCGACCTCGGCAACATCATGTCGACGTCCATCGAAGATCAGATCCAGCGGTTGGAAGGCGTCGGCAGCATCAATATCTTCGGCTCCGGCTACGCCATGCGCGTCTGGCTCGATCCGTACAAGCTGCTGAAGTACCAATTGACGACAGGCGACGTGACCTCCGCAATCGAAGCACAGAACACCCAGGTTTCCGTTGGATCGCTTGGCGCCCAGCCATCAGTTGAAGGCCAGCAGCTCAACGTGACCATTACGGCGCAGAGCCAGCTCACTACCGTTTCCGACTTCGAGCACATCATTCTGAAGGTCGAAAAGGACGGTTCCACCGTGCGCCTCAGCGACGTGGCACGCATCGAGATCGGCCAGGAGAGCTATGGCGGCTCCTCCCGTTACAACGGTCAGCCATCGAGCGGTTTTGCCGTCAACCTCGCCATCGGCGCCAACGCCATCGATACTGCCGCCCGCGTACGCTCTGCCCTCGACACCATCAGCCGCGGCCTGCCGGAAGGCGTGGAAATCACCTATCCGTACGACACAACACCGTTCGTCGAGCTGTCGATCGAGAAGGTCGTGCACACGCTGATTGAAGCCATCGTTCTCGTGTTCATCGTGCTGCTGATCTTCCTGCAGAATCTTCGGGCAACGCTTATTCCGACGATCGCCGTGCCGGTGGTTCTGCTCGGGACCTTTGGCATTCTCGCCATGGCGGGATATTCGATCAACACGCTGACAATGTTTGCCATGGTGCTGGCGATCGGCCTCCTCGTCGACGACGCGATCGTCGTCGTCGAGAACGTCGAACGCATCATGACGGAAGAGAAGCTGTCGCCGCTCGAAGCGACCGAGAAGTCGATGGGCGAAATCACCGGCGCGATCGTTGGTATCGCGCTCGTCCTCACGGCCGTCTTTATTCCAATGGCCTTCTTCGGCGGTTCAACCGGCATCATCTATCGCCAGTTCTCCGTGACGATTGTCTCGGCAATGCTGCTTTCTGCCCTCGTCGCGATCGTGCTGACGCCAGCGCTCTGCGCGACGATGCTAAAGCCTGTAAGCGAGCACAAGAAGCACCGCATCGGTGACTGGTTCAACCGCAACTTCACGCGCTCCACCAACGGCTATGTCAGGACCATCAGTTACCTGCTGAAGCGGCCGATCCGCGTCATGCTCGTCTTCCTTCTTATCGGCGTCGGTTGCGCCTATCTCTTCAATCGCCTGCCAAGCTCGTTCCTTCCTCAGGAAGACCAGGGCGTTCTGCTGACCATCGTCACCACCCCTCCGGGTTCGACGACACAGCAGACGCAAGCTGTCGTCGAGAAGGTCGAGAAATACTACCGCGAGAACGAGAAGGATGCCGTCCAGTCCGTCTTCGGCGCGCTTGGTTTCGGCTTCAATGGCTCTGGCCAGAACAGCGCCATCGTTTTCACCAAGCTCAAGGATTTCTCGGAACGCACGGAACCAAACCTGCATGCCCAGGCTGTCGTGACGCGGGCGCTCAAGACCTTCTTCACCTTCCGCGAGGCGCAGGTCTTCGCGCTGCTGCCGCCCGCGATCCAGGGTCTCGGTGTCTCGAGCGGCTTCTCCATGTATCTCGTCGACACCGGCGGTCATGGCACCGATGCGCTGGATGCTGCCTCGAAGCGGCTGATCCAGATGGCCAACACCAGCGGCAAGGTCGTTGCCCTCCGCAGCAACAACAAGGAAGTCGAGCCGCAGATGAAGATCGTCATTGACCAGGAGAAGATCGGCGCGATGGGCGTCGATATTTCCGCGGTCAATTCGATGCTCTCGGTGATCTTTACCGGCCGCGACGTCAACGACTTCACGCTGAACGGCGAGATCAAGCCGGTCTACGTGCAGGGTGATGCGCCATTCCGCATGCAGCCTGACGATCTCGATCATTGGTATGCCCGCAACTCGAGCGGGGAGATGGTGCCCTTCTCCGCCTTCACCCGCACAGAATGGGTCAAGGGCGCCCCGACGCTCGCCCGCTTCAACGCAGTAAGCGCCATCCCGCTCGACGGCGCGTCCCCACCGGGCGTAAGCTCGGGTGACGCGATGAATGAAATGGAAGCTTTGACCGCGCAGCTGGGCGGCGGTTACACCGTCGCCTGGCAAGGTATCTCCTACCAGGAACGTTTGTCGGGTTCGCAAGCACCGATGCTCTACGCGATCTCCGTCCTCGTCGTCTTCCTCTGCCTGGCAGCGCTTTACGAAAGCTGGTCGATCCCGTTCTCCGTCATCATGGCCGTACCGGTCGGCGTCCTCGGGGCCCTCACTGCCGCAACGTTCTTCGGCCAGGCGAACGACGTCTACTTCAAGGTCGGCCTGCTTACGACCATAGGTCTTGCCGCGAAAAACGCGATCCTGATCGTGGAGTTTGCGAAGGACAGAATGGAAACGGGAATGGGACTGCTAGAGGCGACACTTGAGGCAGCGCGCCTGCGCCTACGCCCCATCATCATGACATCGCTTGCCTTCATTCTAGGCGTCGTACCGCTTGCAATCGCAACCGGCGCCGGTTCTGCAGCGCAAAACGCGATCGGCATCGGAGTGCTCGGCGGCATGCTCGCAGCAACGGCTCTCGGCATCTTCTTTGTCCCCTCATTCTTCGTTGTCATCCGCCGGATCTTCTCGCGGACGCAAAAAAATGAAGCGTGAGTGTGATATAAATGCACTGTGAGAAGAGGAGACTCGTTGATACATTGCCGCCGACTGCTTCGGGATGGTGTTTCTCATTTGAGCGAAGCGCGGCCGATAGCGAAGCATGAAGGCTTCTGACAAGAATAGATTTGGTCGAGTTACAGGAAGATTTTTAATGGCATCTTTTCGCTTTGCCTCTCCGGCGCTTCTGCTTTTGCTCGCGGGCTGTGTCAGCGGCCCGGATCATGTTCCTCCGGAGATGCCGCTTCCGTCGAAGTTCAGCGAGGGCGGCGCCAAGAACATAGGCGACGTCTCGACGGCAGCGTGGTGGACGGCTTATCGTGACACCAGGCTGAACGGCCTGGTCGGCGAGGGACTAAACCAGAACCTCTCGGTACAGCAGGCCCTGGAACGCATCAACGCCGCAGCTGGCGGCGTCACCGTGGCCGGCGCCGGTTCGTTGCCGAGCCTGCTGGTCGGTGCCAGCCACACCACGAGCGGCACGATGGGTGAGCGGAGCGTCTCAGGCGGCGCCACCAACATCAGCGCCGGCGAAGCCAACGTCTCCTGGCTACTCGATCTCTTCGGCCAGTATCGCCGCTCCAAGGAAAGCGCACAGGCAAGCCTTGATGCCGCCTATTCCAGCGCCGACGTCGCCAAGCTCACCCTCCTGCAGGATCTGGTGAACTCCTACATCGACCTGCGCTTCTTCCAGGAGCGCCTGGCACTGTCGCGCGCCAACCTGAAGTCGCGCCAGGAAACCTACGAGCTGACCAAGTTCCAGCTCGAAGCCGGCGCCGCCTCACGCCTCGACGTCGTCCAGGCCGAAGGACTGGTGCAGTCGACGCAGGCCGAAATCCCCGGTCTGGAAACCAATATCCGAGTCGCCGCCCACCACATCGCCACGCTGCTCGGCCAGCCGGCCGGCTCACTGCTCGGTGAGCTCCTGAAGGGCGCACCGCAGCCGATCTTCCGCGGCGGCATTGCCTCCGGCGTCCCGGCCGACCTGATCCGCAACCGGCCCGACATTCGCGTCGCCGAGCGGAATCTCGCCGCCGCTACCGCCAATATCGGCGTTGCCATCTCGCAGCTCTACCCGACGATCACCCTGTCGGGTTCGATCTCGCCGAGCTATGTCAAGGTGGCCGGCGTCTCGGGCGGCAGCTTGACCAGCTGGTCCTTCGGCCCGACCCTGACGCTGCCGATCTTCGACGGCGGCCGCCTGCGCGCCAATGTCGACATCGCCAAGTCCGATGCCAAGACGCAGTATCTCGCCTGGAAATCGACGGTGCTAAGCGCTGTCGAAGAGGTCGAGAACGCGCTCTCGGCGGTGCGCCGCGACGCCCAGACGGTGGAAGCGCTGCGCGCCCAGGTGAAGACGACGCAGGAAACCCTGGAACTGTCGACCGCCAGCTATAAGGACGGTGCGTCTTCGCTGCTCGATGTGCTCGATGCGCAGCGCCAGGTGTCGCTGGCCCAGGCAAGTCTTGCTGCAGCCATCCAGCAGATGGCCAAGGACTATGTCGCCCTCAACGTCGCCATCGGCGGCGGCTACAATCCGGGCGCACCGCGGACCACCGCGCCACCAAAGGCAAGCTGAGCCACATGAGACATCAAGCCCCGCCAACAGCGGGGCTTATACATTGCGAGGCCGGTGCATCGGTTATGATGCACCGGCCTCGTTTGCCATTGAGGTGATTGCAACACCGCAGTGACGATGCGCAGAGCGGTTGGTCCTAGCGGGCCTGAACTTTCGTTC
>NZ_JACUZX010000046.1:0-14264 GCF_014851575.1 Rhizobium sp. RHZ02 | reverse complement strand
CGCCCCCTGGCTTCGGGATCATCACCCGACGCACCGGCTGTGGCCGGTACGTCCCCTCCCGCAGGCTGTCGCGGATGGCAGGCCAAGAGATGCGTAGCATTGCGGCCGTCTGGTCAATGTCCAGACCATCCGCGCCCGCCGCGCCTTTGTTGGCCCGCACCTCTTCCACGCCCGCAGAAGGTCTCTCGCCGCAGGGCCACCTCAAGCAGCCCCGCGCCTGTGTCGTTCCCAATCCTCGGCGGGGGCTCGGCTTCGTCGCGACCGGAGCTCCGGCGGGCTTCCGGATTTACGCCACCGCCCATTGGTCACAAGAGCTTCGCGGTTTGTTGCCCGCTCGCCCTGGTCGGCATCGCCTCATATCCGGTTCTTGTCCATCGGCCCGCAGGTTCGATCCACGCTTCCTCCCCACGGTTGGTCACCCTGCCGCAGTTGCGCTTCACTTCGCTCGATGTGACCAGCTTACGGTGGGACTTCCACCCACAAGAATGCGCCCATGCTGGGCGCACAACAAAAAGCCGCCCGGATCGCTCCGGGCGGCTTCTCAATTCTTAAGACCAAGCTGCCGATTATTCGGCAGCCGGTGCGCTCTCGCCTGCGAGATCCTGCAGCATCGGCGTGGCGACATCGGCGCCCGTGCCCTTGCGGCGTTCCTCGAGGATCAACTCGTCGCGCGAGGTCGCGATGCGACGGATCTGGGTCATCGTGCCACCGGTACCGGCGGGGATCAGACGACCGACGATGACGTTTTCCTTCAGACCCTGCAGACCGTCGGTCTTGCCGGCGATTGCAGCTTCCGTCAGCACCTTCGTCGTTTCCTGGAAGGACGCGGCGGAGATGAACGACGGGGTCTGCAGCGACGCCTTGGTGATACCCAGCAGAACCGGATCGCCATAAGCAGGCTTCTTGCCCTGTTCGATCAGCGCATCGTTGACGTCTTCGAGCTCGATACGGTCGACGTTGTCGCCGACGATGTAAGTCGAGTCGCCTGCATCGGTGATTTCCACCTTCTGCAGCATCTGACGGACAATCACTTCGATGTGCTTGTCGTTGATGACAACACCCTGCAAGCGATAGACTTCCTGGATTTCGTTGACCAGGTACGAAGCGAGTGCTTCGACGCCCTTGATCGCCAGGATGTCGTGCGGAGCCGGGTTACCGTCGAGGATGTAGTCACCCTTCTCGATGTAGTCGCCTTCCTGAAGGTGGAAGGGCTTGCCCTTCGGGATCAGGTATTCGACAGGCTCGACACCGTCTTCCGCCGGCTCGATGATGACGCGACGCTTATTCTTGTAGTCGCGGCCGAGGCGGATCGTACCATCGATCTCAGCGATGATGGCGTGGTCCTTTGGACGACGAGCTTCGAACAGTTCGGCAACGCGCGGCAGACCGCCGGTGATGTCCTTGGTCTTGGCGCTTTCGAGCGGCGAACGTGCAAGCACGTCACCCTGAGACACCTTCTGACCCGGCTCGACCGACAGGATCGCGTCGACCGAGAGCAGGAAGCGGGCGTCACCACCACGGGACAGCTTCATGACATTGCCGCTGGCATCCTTGATGACGATTGCCGGCTTGAGGTCCGAACCACGCGGGGTCGAACGCCAGTCGATAACCTGACGCTTTGTGATGCCAGTGGATTCGTCGGTCGCTTCGAGAACCGAGAGACCGTCGACGACGTCTTCGAACTGAACGGTACCGGCCACTTCCGTCATCATCGGACGGGTGTAGGGGTCCCACTCTGCCAGACGCTGACCGCGCTTGACCTTGTCGCCATCGTCGACATGCAGCTTCGAACCATAGGCGACGCGCTGCGAGGAGCGCTCGACACCACGCTCGTCCAGGATCTGGACGGTCATATTACGGCCCATGGCAACGAGGTTGCCATCCGAGTTGCGCAGCAGGTTGCGGTTCTTGATCTGAACCGTACCTTCGTACGAGGCTTCCAGGAACGACTGGTCAACCACGGTTGCCGTGCCACCAAGGTGGAACGTACGCATGGTGAGCTGCGTGCCCGGCTCGCCGATCGACTGAGCAGCGATAACACCGACTGCTTCACCCATGTTGACCGGGGTACCGCGTGCAAGGTCACGACCGTAGCAGACCGAGCAGACGCCCGTCTGGATTTCGCAGGTCAGTGCCGAACGGATACGGATCGACTGGATACCAGCCTTCTCGATCTCGATGACATCGGGCTCGAGGATCATCTTGCCGGCATCGACGATACGCTCGCCAGTGACCGGATGATCGATATCATCAAGGGCGGTACGGCCGAGGATACGAGCACCGAGCGACGCAACGACCTGACCGGCATCAACGATGGCGGTCATGGTCAGGCCCTTGTCGGTGCCGCAATCGACCGAGTTGACGATGCAATCCTGGGCGACGTCGACGAGACGACGGGTCAGGTAACCGGAGTTCGCGGTCTTCAAGGCAGTGTCTGCCAGACCCTTACGGGCGCCGTGCGTCGAGTTGAAGTACTCGTTGACGGTCAGGCCTTCCTTGAAGTTCGACGTGATCGGCGTTTCGATGATTTCGCCCGACGGCTTGGCCATGAGGCCGCGCATGCCGCCCAGCTGACGCATCTGGTTCGGAGAACCACGAGCGCCCGAGTGGGACATCATATAGATGGCGTTCATTGGCTTCTGACGACCGGTGTTCGGATCGAATTCGACGGCCTTAATGCGGGCCATCATGTCTTCGGCAACCTTTTCGGTGGCCTTGCCCCAGGCGTCGACAACCTTGTTGTACTTTTCGCCCTGCGTGATCAGACCGTCATTGTACTGCTGCTCGTATTCCTTCACCAGGTTTTCGGTGTCGGCAACGATCTTCGCCTTGGTTTCCGGAATGACCATGTCGTCCTTGCCGAACGAAATGCCGGCGCGGCAGGCATGGGTGAAGCCGAGCTGCATGATGCGGTCGCAGAAAATGACCGTGTCCTTCTGGCCGCAATGGCGGTAGACCGCGTCGATCATCTTGGAGATGTTCTTCTTGGTCATTTCCTGGTTGCAGACGTCGAAGGTCACCTTGCCGTTCTTCGGCAGGAGTTCGCCGATGAGCAAGCGGCCCGGAGTCGTTTCATAGATCTTCGAGTACGGCTTGCCGTCCTCGTCGACCGACTTGAAGCGGCCGCGGATCTTGGTGTGCAGCGTCACGACCTTATTTTCGAGCGCGTGATGCAGCTCGCCGAGGTCGGAGAAGGCCATGCCTTCGCCCGGCTCGTTCTGGTTCATGATCGAGAGGTAGTACAGGCCGAGAACCATGTCCTGCGACGGAACAATGATCGGTGCACCGTTGGCAGGGTGCAGGATGTTGTTCGTCGACATCATCAGAACGCGGGCTTCGAGCTGGGCTTCAAGCGACAGCGGCACGTGAACAGCCATCTGGTCACCGTCGAAGTCGGCGTTGAATGCCGTGCAGACGAGCGGGTGCAGCTGGATGGCCTTGCCTTCGACCAGCGTGGGTTCGAAGGCCTGGATTCCCAGGCGGTGCAGCGTCGGTGCGCGGTTCAGGAGAACCGGATGCTCGCGGATGACCTCGTCGAGGATATCCCAAACCTCAGGCTTTTCCTTTTCAACCAGCTTCTTGGCCTGCTTGACGGTCGAGGAGTAACCCTTGGCGTCGAGGCGGGCATAGATGAACGGCTTGAACAGCTCGAGCGCCATCTTCTTCGGAAGACCGCACTGGTGCAGCTTCAGTTCCGGACCGGTCACGATGACCGAGCGGCCGGAATAGTCGACGCGCTTGCCGAGCAGGTTCTGGCGGAAGCGGCCCTGCTTGCCCTTGAGCATGTCGGACAGCGACTTCAGCGGACGCTTATTGGCGCCGGTGATGACGCGGCCACGGCGGCCGTTGTCGAACAGCGCGTCCACAGATTCCTGCAGCATGCGCTTTTCGTTGCGGATGATGATGCCCGGAGCGCGCAGTTCGATCAGGCGCTTCAGACGGTTGTTACGGTTGATGACGCGGCGGTACAGATCGTTCAGGTCCGACGTCGCGAAACGGCCGCCGTCGAGCGGAACGAGCGGACGCAGATCCGGCGGGATCACCGGAACGACCTTCATGATCATCCATTCCGGGCGGTTGCCGGATTCCATGAAGTTCTCGACGATCTTCAAGCGCTTCATCAGCTTCTTCTGCTTGAGGTCCGACGTGGTGTCGGCAAGCTCGGAGCGCAGATCGCCAGCGATCTTCTCAAGGTTCATCGATGCCAGCATCTCGTAGATGGCTTCAGCACCGATCATGGCCGTGAACTGGTCTTCGCCGTATTCGTCAACGGCGAGCATGTACTCTTCTTCCGTCAGGAGCTGGTGCTCCTTGAGCGCGGTCAGGCCCGGCTCGGTGACGATGTAGTGTTCGAAGTAGAGAACGCGCTCGACATCCTTCAGCGTCATGTCGAGCAGCGTAGAAATGCGGCTCGGCAGCGACTTCAGGAACCAGATGTGGGCAACGGGAGCGGCGAGCTCGATATGGCCCATGCGCTCACGGCGAACGCGCGACAGCGTGACTTCAACGCCGCACTTTTCGCAGATGATGCCCTTGTACTTCATGCGCTTGTACTTACCGCAAAGGCACTCGTAGTCCTTGATCGGTCCGAAGATGCGCGCGCAGAAGAGACCGTCGCGTTCCGGCTTGAACGTGCGGTAGTTGATGGTTTCCGGCTTCTTGATCTCACCGTAAGACCAGGAAAGAATCTTCTCCGGAGAAGCAATCGAAATCCGGATGGAATCGAAGTTCTGTGCAGGCACCTGCGGATTGAAAAGATTCATGACCTCTTGGTTCATGCCTGTCTCCTTCATGGGCGGATGCGCCCTTATCTTGCATGGACGGCGGTAAATCCCGGGAGCCGCGCCAACGCTCAAAACGACAATAACCGCAGAATGCGGCGAAATCGTCCCTGCCCGGCCGACACGTAAGGGGCCAGAGCGGGAACGGTGTGCGCTGCGTTACAGCGCACACCCTATCGGTGGTTACTCGGCAGCGTCCGGCAACTGGCTGGCCTGCTGCTCCTCGACCTTCGAATTCTCGAGTTCGACGGAGAGACCAAGCGAGCGCATTTCCTTGACGAGAACGTTGAAGCTTTCCGGAATACCGGCTTCGAACGTATCGTCGCCACGGACGATGGCTTCGTAGACCTTGGTACGGCCGGCAACGTCGTCCGACTTGACCGTGAGCATTTCCTGCAGCGTGTAGGCTGCACCGTATGCTTCCAGAGCCCAGACTTCCATTTCGCCGAAGCGCTGACCGCCGAACTGCGCCTTGCCGCCCAGCGGCTGCTGGGTAACGAGCGAGTAAGGACCGATCGAACGAGCGTGGATCTTGTCGTCGACCAGGTGGTTCAGCTTGATCATGTACATGTAGCCGACGGTGACCTTGCGGTCGAAGGGCTCGCCGGTACGGCCGTCGTACAGAACCGACTGACCGGACTCGTGCAGACCTGCCTTCTTCAGCATCGAGGCAACGTCAGGCTCATGCGCACCGTCGAAGACCGGCGTTGCGATGGAGACGCCCCTGCGGGACTGTTCAGCCAGCTTGACGAGCGATGCATCGTCAAAGTTGGCGACTTCGTCCTTGGCCTGCGACGCGTAGACTTCCGTCAGTTCCGTCTTCAGGTCGGTGATGTCCATCGTCTTGCGGTATTCGTCGAGCAGTTCGCCGATCTTCTTACCCATGCCGGCGCAAGCCCAGGCAAGGTGGGTTTCGAGGATCTGCCCGACGTTCATGCGCGAAGGCACGCCCAGCGGGTTCAAGCAGATGTCGACATGCGTACCGTCTTCGAGGAACGGCATGTCCTCGACAGGCACAATGCGCGAGACGACGCCCTTGTTGCCGTGACGGCCGGCCATCTTGTCGCCCGGCTGGATCTTGCGCTTAACAGCAACGAAGACCTTGACCATCTTCATGACGCCGGGAGGCATTTCGTCGCCGCGCTGAACCTTCTCGACCTTGTCCATGAAGCGCTGTTCGAGGCGCGACTTGGATTCGTCGTACTGGCCGCGGAGAGCTTCGAGTTCGCCCTGGACCTTCTCGTCCTCGACAGCGAACATCCACCACTGCGAGCGAGGATATTCCGAGACGACGGCGTTCGAAAGCTCGGTGCCCTTTTTGAAGCCCTTCGGGCCGGCGATTGCGACCTGGCCGCGCAGCATGTCGACCAGACGGCCGTAGACGTTACGATCGAGGATCGCCTGCTCGTCGTCGCGGTCCTTTGCAAGACGCTCGATCTCTTCGCGCTCGATCGCCATCGCGCGCTCGTCCTTTTCAACGCCGTGGCGGTTGAAGACGCGCACTTCGACGATCGTCCCGTAGGTGCCGGGCGGCATACGCATGGACGTATCGCGAACGTCGGAAGCCTTTTCACCGAAGATGGCGCGCAGAAGCTTTTCTTCCGGCGTCATCGGGCTCTCACCCTTCGGCGTGATCTTGCCGACGAGAATGTCACCGGGCTGAACTTCGGCGCCGATATAGACGATGCCGGCTTCGTCCAGGTTCTTCAGCGCTTCTTCCGAGACGTTCGGAATGTCGCGCGTGATTTCTTCCGGACCAAGCTTGGTGTCACGCGCCATCACTTCGAATTCTTCGATGTGGATGGAGGTGAACACGTCGTCAGCAACGATCCGCTCGGACATTAGGATCGAGTCTTCGTAGTTGTAACCGTTCCACGGCATGAACGCGACGAGCGCGTTACGGCCGAGAGCAAGGTCGCCCAGGTCCGTCGACGGACCGTCGGCGAGGATGTCGCCGCGGTTGACAACGTCACCCACGGTGACCAGCGGACGCTGGTTGACGCAGGTGTTCTGGTTCGAACGCTGGAACTTCTGCAGGCGGTAGATATCGACACCGGACTTGCCAGCTTCGAGGTCTTCCGTCGCACGGATAACGATACGCGTCGCGTCGACCTGGTCGACCACGCCGCCGCGACGGGCGCCGATAGCAGCACCGGAGTCGCGAGCGACGACCGGCTCCATGCCGGTGCCGACGAACGGAGCTTCAGCACGCAGCAGCGGAACGGCCTGACGCTGCATGTTCGAGCCCATGAGAGCGCGGTTGGCGTCGTCGTTTTCCAGGAACGGGATGAGAGCCGCTGCGACCGAAACAACCTGCTTCGGCGAAACGTCCATCAGGTTCATGCTGTCGCGCGGAGCGAGCATAACTTCGCCAGCATGACGGCAGACGACGAATTCGTCGGTGAAGGAACCATCGGCGCCAAGCTCGGCGTTTGCCTGTGCAACGTAGTACTTCGCTTCTTCCATGGCGGAGAGGTAAAGAACGTCGTTCGTCACCTTGCCATCAACGATGCGGCGGTACGGGCTTTCGATGAAGCCATACTTGTTGACGCGGGCGAAGGTCGCAAGCGAGTTGATCAGACCGATGTTCGGGCCTTCCGGCGTTTCGATCGGGCAAATGCGGCCGTAGTGGGTCGGATGAACGTCGCGGACTTCAAAGCCTGCGCGCTCGCGCGTCAGACCACCCGGGCCAAGAGCCGATAGACGACGCTTGTGGGTGATTTCCGAAAGCGGGTTCACTTGGTCCATGAACTGCGACAGCTGCGAGGAACCGAAGAATTCGCGAACGGCAGCAGCTGCCGGCTTCGCGTTGATCAGGTCCTGCGGCATGACCGTGTCGATTTCGATCGAGGACATACGTTCCTTGATCGCGCGCTCCATACGGAGCAGGCCGAGACGGTACTGGTTTTCCATCAATTCGCCGACAGAGCGAACACGACGGTTGCCTAGGTTGTCGATGTCGTCGATTTCGCCCTTGCCGTCGCGCAGTTCGACCAACATCTTGACCACGGCCAGGATGTCGTCCTTGCGCAGGATGCGGACGGTGTCTTCGACGTCGAGGTCGAGACGCATGTTCATCTTGACGCGGCCAACGGCGGAGAGGTCGTAGCGCTCCGCATCGAAGAACAGCGAGTTGAACATGGCTTCAGCCGAGTCCATTGTCGGCGGTTCACCCGGACGCATGACGCGGTAGATGTCGAACAGAGCGTCCTGGCGGTTCTCGTTCTTGTCCGCCGTCAGCGTGTTGCGGATATAGGCGCCGACGTTGATGTGGTCGATGCCGAGAACCGGGATCTCGTCGAAACCGTTCTGGAGAATGATCGGAAGGGTCTTCTCATCGATCTCGTCGCCGGCCTCGAGGTAGATTTCACCTGTCGAGTAGTTGACGATGTCCTCGGCGAGGTAGTTGCCGTACAGATCTTCGTCGGTCGCCTTCAGAGCCTTGAGGCCCTTGTCAGCGAGCTGACGGAGCAGACGCGGAGTCAGCTTTTTGCCGGCTTCGACAACGACTTCACCGGTGTCGGCGTCAACCATTTCGGTGATTGCCTTGGCACCCTTGAGGGTCTCCGGCGTAAACGGAATACGCCAGCCCTTGCCGTCGCGCTGATAGTCGGACTTCGTGTAGAAGGTCGACAGGATCTCTTCGCCGTCCATGCCGAGCGCCATAAGCAGCGAGGTCACGGGGATCTTGCGGCGACGATCGATACGGGCATAGACGATGTCCTTGGCGTCGAACTCGATGTCGAGCCAGGAACCGCGGTACGGGATCACGCGGGCAGCGAAAAGCAGCTTGCCGGAAGAATGGCTCTTGCCCTTGTCGTGATCGAAGAAGACGCCCGGCGAACGGTGCATCTGGGACACGATAACGCGCTCGGTGCCGTTGACGATGAACGTACCGTTGTTGGTCATGAGCGGCATGTCGCCCATGTAGACCGACTGCTCCTTGATGTCCTTGATGGACTTCGCACCCGTATCTTCGTCGATATCGAACACGATCAGACGGAGAGTGACCTTCAGCGGCGCGGCGTAGGTCAGGTCGCGCTGACGGCATTCATCGACGTCGAACTTTGGCGGTTCGAATTCATAAGACACGAATTCCAGCATGGAAGCGCCGGAGAAATCCGTGATCGGGAAAACGGACTTGAAGACAGCCTGAAGGCCTTCGTCAGGGCGACCGCCCTTGGGCTCTTCAACCATCAGGAATTGATCATACGATGCCTTTTGAACCTCGATGAGGTTCGGCATTTCTGTGACTTCGGGGATCTTACCGAAAAACTTGCGTACGCGCCTACGACCATTGAACGAAAGGGTCTGAGCCATCGTCGCTCCTTCAAAATTGCATCCGGGCCTGCAACGGACGGGAACCGATGGCCAGTCGACCCCGTCAATCATGAGTAGTTCAATCTCGTCTCACTTCCCGAAATGCGAGGCCGGATTGCCTTCGCGTCTCGGTTCGAGACCATCCTCTTGAAGAACCCATTACCCAAAAGCCGTTTTCACGCGGCTTTTGGGTAATTCGTTCAACGAAACGACAAATGGGAGGCGGGAAATCCCACCCCCCAGATGTAGTTCAAGATTACTTAACGTCGACCTTAGCGCCGGCGTCTTCAAGCTTCTTCTTGATGTCGGCAGCTTCAGCCTTGGAAACGGCTTCCTTGACAGCCTTCGGAGCGCCTTCGACGAGGTCCTTGGCTTCCTTGAGGCCGAGGCCGGTGATGCCACGAACTTCCTTGATGACGTTGATCTTGTTAGCGCCGGCATCCGTGAGGATGACGTCGAACTCGGTCTTTTCTTCTTCAGCAGCAGCAGCAGCGCCTGCACCGCCAGCAACAGCAGCAACAGCTACCGGAGCAGCAGCGGAAACGCCCCACTTTTCTTCGAGAAGCTTGGACAGTTCTGCAGCTTCCAGAACGGTCAGCGAGGAGAGGTCGTCTACGATCTTTGCGAGATCAGCCATGTTATCAGTTCCTTTTGTTCGGTTCGAACCGGTTGTTTATAAACAGCAAAAAACCGCCTTATGCGGCTTCGTCCTTCTTGGCGTAAGCCGAAAACACGCGAGCAAGCTGGCTTGCCGGTGCTGCAACAACGCCTGCGATGCGGGTAGCCGGAGTCTGGATCATGCCCAGCAGCTTCGCGCGCAGTTCGTCCAACGACGGCAGGGTCGCAAGCGACTTGACTGCATCAGCGTTGAGCGTCGTTGTTCCCATGGCGCCGCCCAAAACAACGATCTTATCGTTGGTCTTGGCGAAATCCACGACGACTTTCGGAGCGGTGATCGGGTCATTGCTGTAAGCAATGAGCGTCTGACCGGTGAAGAGACCAGAGATCCCTTCCGCTTCCGTACCCTGAAGGGCGATTTTGGCCAGGCGGTTCTTCGCGACTTTGACGGTACCGCCAGCTGCGCGCATCTTGGAACGGAAGTCGTTCATCTGCGCGACTGTAGCACCAGCATAGTGGGCCACGACAACCGAGCCCGAAGCCTTGAAGACTTCGTTCAGTTCCGTGACGAATTCGCGTTTTTCCGCTCTTTCCACTGCCTATCTCCAGTTGGCAGGACCTTTTTGACGGGCCCCACCGGGTTGCCTTTTGCCTCCTGGGATCAGAAGCGATCCCAAGCGACGCTTGAGGATCCTGTCCCCTCGCGCTTCGCGCCAAAGAAAGGCCGAAGGCACAAGGCATCCAAGGCTCGAACCAAATTCCTAGAAGCAGAACTTCATGCAATTCGGGTCTTACCCGTCTCATGCAGGCCAAGTGATTAAGGGAAAACCACCTGCAATCTCGGACAGGATTCCGGATTTCTCCGGAATACTCCGGCCCCTTTCGAGGCCGGAATTCTTTAGCCGGGCCGAAGCCCAGCGAAACTTACTTAAGCGGCCGTAACAGACGACGGGTCGATCTTGACGCCCGGGCCCATAGTCGAAGAGATCGCTACGCGCTTGACATAGTTGCCTTTTGCGCCAGCCGGCTTCGCCTTGATGACAGCGTCAGCGAAGGCACGGATGTTTTCTTCCAGAGCCTTGGCATCGAAGGATGCCTTGCCAACGCCAGCGTGAACGATACCAGCCTTTTCGACGCGGAACTCGACAGCGCCGCCCTTGGATGCCTTGACAGCACCGGCAACGTCCATCGTAACGGTACCAACCTTCGGGTTCGGCATCATACCACGCGGGCCGAGAACCTTACCGAGGCGGCCGACGAGCGGCATCATGTCCGGGGTCGCGATGCAGCGATCGAAATCGATCTTGCCGCCCTGGACGATTTCGACGAGCTCTTCAGCACCGACGACGTCTGCGCCAGCAGCCTTGGCTTCGTCAGCCTTGGCGCCGCGAGCAAAGACAGCAACGCGAACGTCGCGGCCCGTGCCGTTCGGCAGGTTGACAACGCCGCGGACCATCTGGTCTGCGTGACGCGGATCAACGCCGAGGTTCATGGCGACTTCGATGGTTTCATCGAACTTCGCGACCGCGCGCTCCTTGACCATACCAATGGCGAGAGTCAGAGCGTAGAGCTTCGTGGGATCAACACCTTCGTTGATCTTCTTCGTGCGCTTGCCAGCCATGGTCTTATCCTACCACTTCCAGGCCCATGGCGCGGGCAGAGCCCTCGATCATCGCCATTGCACCTTCGATATCCGCTGCGTTGAGATCCTTCATCTTGGCTTCGGCGATCGACTTGATCTGAGCCTTGGTGAGCTTTCCTGCGGTCGCGCCCTTGCCAGGCGTCTTCGAACCGGACTGGATCTTCGCTTCCTTCTTGAGGAAGTAGCTGACGGGCGGCTGCTTCATCGCGAAGGTGAAAGACTTGTCCTGGTAATAGGTAATGACGACCGGGATCGGCATACCCTTTTCCATTTCCTGCGTAGCGGCGTTGAACGCCTTGCAGAATTCCATGATGTTAATGCCACGCTGACCAAGCGCCGGGCCGATTGGCGGGGACGGGTTTGCCGATCCTGCCTTGACCTGAAGCTTGAGCTGGCCTGCAACTTTCTTAGCCATATCTCTCTGCCTTTCATTGATGGCCGGTTACCCGACCAAGATGCCGGATCGCTCCGGCGGCTGCGGTTGCGTGGTTCGGATCCCGGGCCCGGCTAAGACCCCTCACCTTCCACGCGGTTCGCGGCTTGCGCCGCGGACGATCAGACCTTTTCGACCTGAGCGTATTCCAGTTCGACCGGTGTAGCGCGGCCGAAGATCGACACTTCCACCTTCAGGCGCGAACGCTCTTCGTCCACATCCTGGACCGTGCCATTGAACGAAGCGAACGGACCGTCGGAAACGCGGACCTGCTCGCCAATCTCGAAGGTAACAGATGCCTTCGGCCGCTCCACACCCTCCTGGACTTGACCGAGAATGCGCTCGGCTTCGGAATCCGGAATCGGAACGGGCTTGTTGTCGGAGCCGAGGAAGCCAGTGACCTTCGGCGTATTCTTGATCAGGTGGTAGGCCTCATCGGTCAGATCCGCACGAACCATGACATAGCCCGGGAAGAACTTTCGCTCGCTGTCGACCTTGCGACCGCGACGAACCTCAACCACCTTTTCGGTCGGGACGAGAATCTTTTCGAACAGGTGCTCGAGGCCCTTCTGACGAGCCTTATTCTCGATGTCTTCCGCGACCTTCTTCTCAAAATTAGAATATGCGTGGACGATATACCAACGTGCCGCCATGTTATATCTCCACCCGATCAGCTGCCAACGTTGAGCACAAAGCTCAGAACCCAGCCAATAAGCTGGTCCGCGGCAAAAAAGAACAGCGCGGCAAAGATCACCATTACAAGCACCATGACCGTGGAGATCATCGTCTCGCGGCGCGACGGCCAGGTAACTTTCAACGTCTCGGAGCGAACCTGCTGTAGAAACGCAAACGGATTAGTTTTGGATGCCATCGACTGCCCACGCAATTACGGCGCGTAAAGCTGAACATATCAGCCCCACGCACCGCGTGTCTGTTGAACCCTACATAAACACCGATTCCCAATTGCACAAGAGGGAAACCGAAGTTTAACGAACTTAGCCATACGTCGCCTTTCCGGCCGAACTGCTGCGAGATGTCCGCGCAACTCGTTCAAGAAAGATGGCAGGGGCAGAGGGGCTCGAACCCACGACCTGCGGTTTTGGAGACCGCCGCTCTACCAACTGAGCTATACCCCTTTACGCTTTACATTCAGCTTCTTGACCAGACCGGCCGCGAAGCGCAACTGCAAGCATGGCGCTCCTTTAAGGCGGCGGCGCAGGATTGGCAAGTGCGTTTTTCTATTTTTCCAATCCCGCGTCGCGGAAACGCCTGCGATCAGACTTTCACATATTTGCGCCAGTCGTGCTCTTCCTTGAAACCAAGCACTTCGCGGATCTTGCGGTTGGAGAGCAGGCCCTCGTATTCGCCGATTTCGCGTGTGAACGGCACATTCGGATAGAATCGCCTGGCGAGTTCCTTCGACGGCGTGTTGGCCGAGACGGTGTCGTTCGCGGCGTTGAAGACCTGGAAGCCCAAACCGTCCTTCTCGGTGCAGAGGTGGCAGATCTGCCCGAGGTCGCGGGCGTCGATATAGCTCCAGGCGATGCGCTTGCGCATTTCGGGGTTGGCGAAATAGGTCGGAAACCTCTCGTACTCATGCGGCTCGATGACATTGCCGATGCGCAGCGCGTAGATGTCGAAACCCGAGCGTTCGGCAAAGGCACGCGCTGTCTTCTCGTTCACGACCTTGGAGAGACCGTAAGAATCCATCGGGTTGACGTCATAGTCTTCCTCCAGCGGAAACTGATGGAAGTCGCGATGGCCTTCCGCAAAGCAGACCCCATAGGTTGTCTCGCTGGAGGCAACGATGATCTTGCGGATGCCGAGCTTCACCGCGGCCTCGATGACATTGTAGGTGCCCATCGTGTTGATGCGGAACGTTTCGTTGTCGGGCTTGATGAGAATGCGCGGGATTGCCGCGAAATGCACCACGGCGTCGAAGGGTTGGACGCCCCTGCCCGCATCGAGGTCGGGAAAGTCGCGGTGCATCGAAAGCGCGTTGAAGATCTGGCCGCTGTCGGTGATATCGGCAATCAGGTTGGTCACGCCGGGGCTATCAAGCGGCACCAGATCGACGTTGTGAACCTCGTAGCCGGCGTTGACGAGCCACGGCACCGCATGGCGCCCTGCCTTGCCCGAACCACCTGTGAAGAGAATGCGCTTTTTCATCATGTCCTCCCTTATGAAATCGGAGGGATAGATAAAGGCTTTGCGTTCAAGCGCAAGGCCACTACCCGGCTTTGCGTTGTCACCAGACAGTGATGCCTAATTCAAATGACAGATACAGAAAGGGGCCCCGCTGTTTCCAGCGGAGCCCCTTCTTAGATCCGGATAAACCGAAGCTTACTCGACGATCGAGGCGACGATGCCGGCGCCGACGGTACGGCCGCCTTCGCGGATAGCGAAGCGCAGCTTTTCTTCCATCGCGATCGGAACGATCAGCTCGACGTCTACAGTGACGTTGTCGCCA
>NZ_JACUZX010000045.1:0-14272 GCF_014851575.1 Rhizobium sp. RHZ02 | reverse complement strand
AGTGGCCTGATGCGTGGCAAGAGGATGATTGCCGGCGGCCGCAAACCAGTGCGCGACGCCCTTTACATCGCCGCCTTGCCCGCCATCCGCTTCGATCCAGCCATGAAGGCCGTCTTCGAACGACTGAGAGCGAAAGGAAAGCCCGGAAAGGTCGCTCTCGTCGCGGTCATGCGAAGGATGATCATAATCCTCAATGCCAAAATGAGAGACTATCGAGCAACGGTGATTGACGCCTAACACCGTTGCTTTTTTGTGAAATGCTTACCAGCGGTACTTCAATTTTGCAGGTGCAGCATAAGCAAGGTCGTCGGTTGAGAACGCAGCGTTGACTCCGAGACCAACCGACATGTTGGCGCTTGCGACAAAGTCGGCGCCGGCATCCAAAAGCAGCGCGTTCCGGCCGGTCTCCGCGCCATTAGCGGTAAAGCTGGACGTTGCCAGGTTTTGAAAGCTCGCTGTGACGGAGCGCGCTGTTTCCGCATTCCACGCCCAAGCCACGCGCCCTGTCAGACGAACGTTGCCGCTTTCTGTCGGGAGAGTGCGCTCGAATCTCGCGCCAAGTTCGGTTCGGAGAGCCGTTTCCGTGTCGGAGTCGTAGTTGGTGGCGAACGTTCCATGTCGACGCGTGGATCGCCTCACAATCGAAGGCGGTGCAGATCGCCTACGAGTATTCCGGCACCTTCGTACGCACAGAGCCGATGATGGCCGATGGCTTTGCGGCCATGGGCTTTACGGAAGAGCAGATAAACGGGTTCATCTTGCCTGCTTCGACGCTTTAAGGATCGCGCAATTCAATTACAGGAAGAACTGGCAGCCAAACGAAACGACTGCAATGGCCAATGGCATCGTTAGCGCCATGACCACGCTCTGCCAGTCGATTTGATACGCTTCAGCGCGCGCTTCCAAGTTCATTCGAGTTACTCCCCACATGAGGAGGAACCTAGCGAAGTCGGGGGCAATGTCGTCTCAAAATAAGTTTCTGGCTGTAACATTCAGCAGCGGGCTCAAGGCCGTTAACCCTTTCTGACCTCCCACAATCTGGAGCGTCCTATGGACCGCAAGCATTTCTTCGATGCTACGCGAGCGTCGATCTTTGGCGGCTCGCTTGGCCAGTCTCAGGTGTTCGGCATGGAAACGATACTGGATGCCTGCGCAGAACAGCAGGTGTCCGACTGAGCCTTCTGCCTATCCGCGTTTGTCGGAAGAAGTCGGCATCACTGCCGCGACCTTGGAAGAGGTCGCTGCGGCCGTGAACGGCGCTTATCAGCAGTGGCAAATCATCGGCGCGGCGATCGAAGCGGTGCGTCTGGGGGACGAAAGCTGCAATCGAGGCGGCTCCGACCATATCCGATGCGGAGGGCGCGGCCGCCGCCGCAGTGTGGCCTTAGAAGGGATATGCAAGGATGACGGGTTCTGAGGATCACCCTCGCACAGCCCCTCTCACAAGCAACGCCTGCTTGCAAGGTTGTTTTTCGAGCATATCTCTTCCGCTTGAATCGGGTAATGACCTCGTTCGCGTTATCAGGTCATTCTTTTGAAGGGTCGCTCAGAACCGCAAAAAGCCCGCCGGGGAGGCGAGCTTCCTTTTGCATACTATTGAAGCTGACCGCATCATTGCTGTCGGGCTCATAGGGACACAACTGGCCGTAGATAGCACCTCATCCAATAGAGGTATGCGGCCCAACCTCTACGCGAAGCGAACTTCTTCGCACGTCTGACCTCACAATCTGGAGCTTTAAATGGATCGTACAGCGTTCTTCGCTGCGCTGCGCCGTCGCACGTGTGGCGTTTTCGGCACGTCTCTCAGCCAGTCGCAGGTGGACGGCATCAACGGCATTCTGGATGCCTTCGCCACTCATGGAGATGGACGAGACAAGACGCTCGCCTATGCTCTCGCCGCGGCCTACCACGAGACCGGCGCCCGCATGGTTCCAGTAAGAGAGGGTTTTGCCAAGGATGACGTCAGCGCTCGCTGGATCGTCGCCAAGCGCGAGTATGGCCAGCCTGCGGGCAAATACGACCATGTGCTCTATGGGAGGGGTCAGGTCCAATTGACCTGGCTGAAGAACTGCGACGCGTCGTCGAAAGACGCTGGCTATGATCTCGTCGCCTCGGCAAGCAGAGCTACCTGTTTTCCTTCAATAGCAAATCGCCCGGTTTCCATGCCGCGCGGAATCATCCAAGAGAGGTTGGAACGAAAGCGCGCCCTATCCGTTTTGGGGTCTGGCTTTGCTTAATCTCTCCCAGCAATGCCTCAATGTTCCATTGCCCCGCAACCGCGACTGCCGGGTTCAAATGCAAACTCCCACCCCGCTTCCTTCAGCGGGGTTTTTTCTGTTAGCGGCCTTGCGTGGAACTTGGCCTCGCTCGGAGGCCGCCGACCAAAATTGGGAGGTCGTACGCGGGACCTTTACGACAGCGGGCGGCCTTGAATAGCAGCCCGTGTTCGCTCGAAACTGGGCGGCGAAATTGGCGACATTATGCTGCCAAAGTGCCTCTCGAGTTCCATAGTCAGATCTTCTTCTGATGTCATGCCACGGTGAAAAAGTCCGACGAGCAGTTTCGCTGCGACGTTATAGCTTTTGGGATCGGAAACGCTGGTGGCCGGGCCGTAGCCAGCCGCATCCAATACGCCTTGCAGCATGAGGAGGTCTTTTGATTTCAGGACGACGTGCAGTTCGGAAGACATCTGGTCCTCCTTCTTTTGGGGCGAGGGCATTTTGCCCCGAAGCAGCAGCGCCCGTAAAATAGACTGCTGACTTACAGACCATGCTCCACGCTCTTTCCTCACGCAACTTAATTCATGCAATCAATGTTTTTATTCGTCCTTTATAACAAAACCGAAGATTGTCGTTGCGTTTCATGCGAGGAGTGTCTATATGGCGGCTATCGGCATTGCTGATGAGCGCTGGAACATGTCTGTCGCTCGCAATCGGCGCAGTTGCTTTCTGCTTTTGACCACGGATGTACTGGCATTGGTATGAGTAGCGATGTGAGGAAGGTCGGTGCGGTTTAGCCCCGGCCTTTTTTGTTTGTCGAGATGGGCGCCAGGTCTCAGCGCTCACGCCTGATCGTTCCAGTCGCGAGGAAAAACAGGTGCCCCGCAAGGGTTCTGGCGAGCGGCGCCCTTTGGCAGTTTACAGTTTGGAAAGTGAAACGACGCAGACCGGAATATCTTGCCGTCCCATCTTTTCAGCTAACAACTTTGAGCTTTGTTCCGAGCAACCAAGGTCGCGCATGGAAAAGATCCTGATAGCGATTTTCCTCATATGGGTCGCCATTGGCGTGGCTGACTGAGCGCTTTGTCGCAGTCACAAAGCTGATTGGGGCGTGTCGCCTAGGCGAGCCGGAACACTACCTTTGCATCAAGAGCCGCTGCAAGGAATGCGGACTGGGCCTCTCTCTGGGTTACTCCTCCTGCCATGGTACCAGCGCAGGCCTGCATCGCCGAGAAGAAGGCGCGGCCTTGTGTCACCGGCCAGTTCGCAAATAGCATTTCCAGGGCTTCATCTGCGGATGCAATGGTGTGCAGCACATGGTTGCGTTCAACGACTAAAACGACCCAACGTGACGACACAAGGTCTCCGATTCCGCTTCAAAGGGATATACACTGATCGATCGGCAGCCACTCTTTAAACCTCGCCCGTGACACGTTTGTTCCCGCTATTTCGCGGGTAGACGAAGAAGGAGCAACTCCAGCAACTCTCGGGGCGTGAGCGTCGAATTCGACGACATGAGCTCGATGGCGACATTTGCGGCGCCCCGAGCCTGAATGCTTTCAGGATCGGTTCGGGTCGCCGTGAGGAAGCTCACTCACGGTTCCCGCTCAAGGCAAGAGCACGTCGTATCTGGCCTTGGGCCGCCAACTTCTCAAGGCCGGGCAGGGATGGTCGTGCGTGACGAGTAGCCGCACTGGGCGGGCGCCATGAGGCTTCCTATCTCCAAACGATGAATCAGAAACATTTCATCGCTCTGAGTGTGACGGCGTTTATCGGGTTGATGTGCGTACTGTTGGTGGCGGTCTCAATCCTTGACCATGTGGTCGCAATCCCGCCGGTGTAGTGGACGCGAAAAAATCCTGATGGGCACAAGCGCGGGGCAAGGAAGATCGATCGTTGGGACCGAAGTCCGAAAAAAGCCCCGCGTAGAGCGGGTCAAGGTCAGAAGTTTGGACGCCAGTAGGATGCCGTCGATTTTCACCAAATCCAACTTTGATTTTCGTGGCTGGTCAACGAAAGACCCGCCGGCGTGGAGGCCAAGCGGGGCTCTAAGGCAAATGCAGTTTAAGCGGGAGCGGTGAAGAGGGGGAAAGCCGTTCCGTGCGACTTAAACCAGCAACTTCGACATTTGTTCCGTTCCTGGTGGAGCACCACTATCGCTCGCAAACCGGAACCGGACGGGTGCACTCGCTCTCCGGGTCGGTGTGGTTGGTAAGGGGCCGCTGAGGCAACATGCGGGCGAGGCCAGTGCTTCATCCGTGATACTCTGGCAGCCAATGCGTAGGTTTCAGACAAACCTGATGGACAAAATCCTACCGATGCAAGCGGCCCGCAAGTTTCGGGGTGCGGGCCGCCGGTGCATCGAGCACTGGCGCGCTGGGGAGAGCGCTGTGGCCACTGTGATGCTGTAAGGCATTGTAGTCAACAGATCGGCCCTTGGTTAACAAGACTCCACAGCAACGCGCGCATCGCCGCGCCTGTCTTCCGGACGTCCTTCCGTAAGCAGGCTGCTCATGTCGTAAACCGAGGTCACGGAAGCCGCCTATCAAAGGGGATTGAGGTTTAACTGGACCCACGAATGCCGATATGCGTCATAAACACTCTGGCTTGGCAGAATCGATTGGGCATCGTCAAAAGAGCCTAGGGCAACAGCAACCAGACCGGGCCGAAACTGCGGCAGCCAATATACGGTAGACCCACAATTAGGGCAGAAACGAAACTCCACGCCCTTTCCGCTGTCGCCCTGTCGCACATAGGTTCGATAGTCTCCCGAGGAGCCAACTTGCGTTGACCTATAGAAAACCCCAACACCAAATGCTGAGCCAGTTCGACGCTGGCATTCTGTGCAATGGCAAATCGATACCTTGAGTGGATCACCATCGGCTTCGATCTGAAGCTGGCGACAAGAGCAATGGGCCAGACGGGTCAAACTAACTCCTCAGCTCTTTGAGCTTGACGACGGAAGCGGCCCGGTGGCGGGAGCATTCGGACCGCCGTGCTATCATAGCGCAGGCGCTCTGGGGGAGGCGCCGACACTAGTTTGTGCTTGTCTACCAAGGACGTCAATGTCTGCGTTATGGGCGAAGTGGGAGGTCCGAGGAAGGGGTCCAGCCGACATTTGAACCTCCCTGTGCCAAAGGAGAGCAGCAACACAACCTTACAGCAACCGCTAATATTATGTAGCGTCAAACTCTCGCACCGCGGACTCGTAAAATCTGCGCGGTTCTTTCCCACAAAGACAAAAGAAAACCCCGCGACCTAACGGGGCTTGAGTAGGGGAACAACTGAGAGGTAACAAAAGAATAGCTAACACTACCGTAAAAGTCGTATTCGTCAATTAAAAACGAATGCGCCTGGTTCAGACCGACGCTGAGGCCAAGGCCCGATTCTACGCAGCCCTTGGACAGGGATCTTTCGACCCTGCGCCGCGGCCGTCAAATCCGTTCTCGACGCCTACTCACGATGATCTCACCGACACCGAAATGATATTCGTATAATGTCGTATTTTTTCGTGGTTGAAGTCGAAAGAATGACCCCGCCTGGGCACAAGCGGGGCAGGGATCGACAGCGAAAGGGCAATCTGCCATTTCAGCGGATCAACTACGCGGTCGGGCTATAAGTTTCGATGAACCGTCGGTGAAGAGTGATGGCTATCTGGTCGCATGTTGTTTCGAGCCGCAAGGCCAGCCTCTAGACATGCCGCAAGAAAAAGTTCTTTGCTGACCGCGGGTGGCGTCTGGTGATTCAGGGCCCTCCGACAGCTAATGACCGCTGCATCGTGATAGGCTCCGCGGGGAGAGGGCCATTCATTTTCGAGGAAGTCCAAGGTGTCGTGGACACTCTGAAAAGACTTCTCGATGCCATTCTGTAATCGAACGTTAACAGGGATGTTCCAGAGGACATCTGACGTCGTCATTTTTTCCTCCTTTTCTTACAAAGACAACGTAAGAAGAATCTAATATTCGGTGTGCTCCAGCTCAAGAGGCGGCACGCGAAATCTTAACGGTTGCCACCCGCGACACCGCGACAGAGACCCTACCATCAGACAAAAACGTGCCCCGCCGGCGTGGAGGCCAAGCGGGGCTGGTAAGCAGAGCAGATGCATTCAAAGAAACGGCAAGGAGGGGCAAAGCCGTTCCACGCGAGATAAACCACCAACTTCGATATTTGTTCCGTTCCTGGTGGAGCACCAGTGGTTCGCTAGCAAACCGGAACCGGCCGCGACGCTAGCGGTTTTGCTATTGGCTTTTGCGGACCCCCCGCGAAGCTTTAACGCTCCTTTGCCCCGCATCCGCGACTGCGGGTCCTTCTCATCTCGACACGAGAAATTGCCAGCCTCTACGGAACCGGCGGTGGTATCGCTGCGTTGGACACGCCGGAGGAACTGAGAGCGACACTCGATTCCTCCACTCATGACCCCCAATTCTGGCCCCGCTTTCCTTCAGCGGTGCCATTTTTTTGGTGTGTTCGCTGACGTACCGGGACAGAGGGATTGCCCCGGCGTTTTTTAAATTGGCGGAACTGAGAACACAGGCGTTCGGTCCGCCCTGACATAACGTCCCCAACTCAACCCCGCCCTCCTTTTTCGAGAGGTGCAGCCTCCCGGTGCTTTCGAGCGAGCGACGCAAAAAATATTAGCGACACTTTATATTAGGGTTAGAATGCCACGGTGCTTTCGGGACCGCTCTCCCGAGGGTGCTTTCTCAAAACTAGCCCTCTGCGCTGATACCCCGCCGGAGGGCATTTTCTTTGCTAGTTCCGAGCGCCGCAGGGCTACCGAAAAAGCAGGAACCAAACGCGCGTCTTTTCCGTTTAAGGTCGGGCTTCGGGTAACTTTCTCCCAGCGAAGCCTCAATGCTCAATTGCCCCGCAACCGCGACTGCGGGGATCATTTTCTGCCACGGTACGCTTGCGTACTGGAACCCCGGCAGACCAGTGTGCGTTACTTGTCAGGACTTGAACACTCTTGTTCAGACCCCTTTCCAGTCACACTAACTCCCACCCCGCTTCCTTCAGCGGGGTTTTTTTTGTTTGCCATCACCGGCTCGTATACTCAGTTTTTACGATCCCTGCGTACACGGTGGCGCGACATAGGCAGGGCGTTTTATGGACGGCAGAAAAACTCATCGGAGGCGCACGCTCATCGGTGCGAAAATCCTTCTCAATGGAGGCTCCAGCGTTTTGGATTGTGTCGTCAAGGACCTGTCAGACGGCGGCGCGCGTCTGGTTATGGATGGCGCTATTGCAGTCCCACCAGCGGACTTCGATTTGCATCTTTCAGATGGTCGCGTTTTTCGTTCCTGCCGTATCGCATGGCGTCAGGTATCTTCCCTGGGAGTCTCTTTCTCGCAGCCGTCAGTCAATGCCGCATGAGCCGGTGGTAGACTATCGGAACAGCAGACGCTGGCAATTTGCCGGAAGCCTCCGCGGGCTGGAGGACGAAGACTTGTCCCGCCCAAGCCGCTAAGCTTTCGGGACACGCGTATCTTACGCTCAATATGCGGCACCACCGGATTAAGGTCTGATGCACGTGAGGCTAAGCGTCAACCGTGGGGTCGTTTCTGGGCGGGTTCCGGAAGGCGCCGAGGGGTTTGCACGCGAGGGGCGTGCCGGAGCATTCCGGTGTCCGGTGGGGTTGGACGGCGCAAGTTATGCGGGATAGGGCTGGCTTGAACAGTCGGACAAAGGTCCTGACGCCACCAGACCCGAGTCCGATCCATCTCGGACTTAGGTCCGATGTTCAGGAACAACGCTAATGACGTATTAACACCGAAGCGTGAGACACCGCCTTACCAACGTCTATGCGCAAACCGGAATGGGAATAAGACATGAAGAAGCTCGCTATCGCAGCGCTGGCGTTCGCGACTACGCTGTCAGCGTCGCCGGCATTCTCTCAGATCTACTTTGAGTATGGCACCGGCCCTCGCTACTACGATGATCCGCCGGCCCCGCGGTACTATCGCTATTCACCACGCTACGTGTACGATGACGACTACGATGGCCCGGGATATCGCGACGCCCAACGCTGCTGGACACAGAGGTACTACGGATACCGCCACGGCCACCGGGTTGTGCGATACAGGAACGTCTGCGACTAGGCGCTGGCCTGGCCCCTCGATCAGATCGTCGTCGGTTCGGGATCAGGGTCGATCTCGTCGATGATGTCCGCCGTATCGTTCCTTGGCGAGCCGACCTTTCTGTCGACCGGCCACATCTTCATCAGTTCGGCGGGGAAGGGCCTCATGAGGTCGTCCGGGTCTGGCTCCGGTGATAGCCACCGGTCGTAATCGCCTCGATGCAGGATGACGGGCATTCGGTCATGGATTGTCGCCATCATCTCGTTTGGTGGGCACGTAATGGCCGCAAAATTGCGGATCTCAACGCCGGTGGTTGGATCTCGCCATGTGTCCCATATGCCGGCGAGCGCGAATGGGCTGTCATCGGCCATGGCAATCGCGTAGGGCTGCTTGTTCTTGCCCGTCCCGTAGATGTCCTTCCATTCGAAGTAGCCGTTGATTGGCACGAGGCACCGACGTAATCGATACGCCGACTTGAACAGGCCATTGGTGGCGATGCCCTCGCGGCGTGCGTTGATCGGAGGCGGTCGGCCTCCCGGCTTCATCCAAGACGGTTGGAGGCCCCAACGAGCTGAAACAAAGACCGGCCCCATGATATCAGGCTCGCGCACCATGTCGCGAATGATGATCGGATAGTAGAGGGAAGGGGCGCCGTTATACCTCGGGAACTGGTTGCTGAGGCTCCCGACGTCACCGCGGTCGGCGCACGCGAAGTTCTGCAGCATCTCCTCGAGAGTTGCCTCGATGTAGATGCGTCCGCACATTCCCAAACCTCCCTTCAGTCTCGCGACAAATGCCTCACCATCAAGAGGGCGCCCTTGTGCCCACACTTGCAGCGCAAGAGGCCGGCGAAGTGAGCGAGCGTCAATCCCTTCCCGACCTTCTTCTGTATCCCCCAACGATCGATAGGCTTCGGCTGGCTCTCGACGAGCGCGTTTGTCCCACAGCGGACAAATTAGAAGATTCTTAAAAAGTGTCTTGACTGGTCGGATTTAATCCTCACCTGATTCGGCCAGAGGTGACCCATGGCAGAATACGTAGGTGAACATATCTCAATCCGGGACGTATTTGTGTGCGTCGAGAAGCGCCAGGGCATCAACATGCGCCGGCACTGCTCGCTAAGCGATCTGGCCTACAGCCTGCTTTACCGGTGGCCGGAAGATCATCGGGGCAAGGAGTGGGTGGTTGCGCAGGCCATGTGCCT
This sequence comes from Rhizobium sp. RHZ02, assembly GCF_014851575.1. Classification (NCBI taxonomy): domain Bacteria; kingdom Pseudomonadati; phylum Pseudomonadota; class Alphaproteobacteria; order Hyphomicrobiales; family Rhizobiaceae; genus Rhizobium; species Rhizobium sp. RHZ02. The sequence continues at coordinate 4,772 of NZ_JACUZX010000045.1, read as the reverse complement.
TGAGGCGATGGAAGGGCATCGTGACCCGGAGCAGGCGAGGGCGGCTTTCGTAGCTGCAGCGCTTGCCGCTGAGATGCTGATGGTCAAGGAGGAGTACATACAGGTGCGGGGCGAGAAGCGTCCGAAGACTAAACCCAGAGAACAGCCTTCGGCTAACTGATCGTTGGTCTCGCGCGGCCGAAGCCCTTAACCTCCAACGATTTCGCTGAACTGTACGATTGGCACGATGTCCGTATAGTTGGCGACATCCGCGACGATCTCCGCGCGGTGAGGACCGAACGCCTCCTGGAATGTCTCAAGGGTCGGCGAGTAGATGTGGCACGCCGCGACGAATTCCGGCACGCTTCCTGGGTCGCGACCCCCAAGTCCCTTATCGACCTCGTAGCGCAGGCAGGCATCGCCCATGCGTTCCTGGATCAGTGGCAAATGGCGTGTGCGGTAGTAGTCGTGATCAAATTTCGAGCCCCCATCGGCCGGATAGTAGACGCTCATTTTGATCATGGTCGGGCTCCTGCTTGGGCGCTTCTTCACTGGTCCGAGGGGTTTATAGCCTGAGTCCATTATATTCGAGAAGCTGCTCGTAGTATTCCTCGACCTTGCGCATAGCCTCCCGGCCTTCTGCTTCATAGCCCTGATGCGGCGAGAGTCGCTTAGGCACACGTGGCCCGATTCCGGACCAGAGCCACTGTCCCCTTCATTGGGCCGTGCGGTAGCTGAATTCTCCCAAGGTCAGTCTCCCCATCGTACCCGGACCAGTCGTTGTCCGTCGGTGCGTCGTTGTCGTCGATCTTGGTTCGGCGCCACTTGTGCTTGGGTTGATAGTCCACCCGGGCTGACCTGTTAGCTAAATTTTTCGTTTGGACCTGGGCTCATCGTCTCTTTTCCGAATGATGTCGGGTGTTTTGTTGATCTTCCCGGTGATTTCCACGCGCAGGCCGCATTGGTCGGCATTGACGTTGTAGACCCTATCGCAGCCCCAGACGGTGCCTATCGCGGTCTTCAGGCCGTCGAGTTGGCAATCCCCAATTTTCTCCCGGATATAATCCGTCGAGTAGGCTTTACGTCGCCTGCAACAGGCGCACGTCGCCTCCAGCCGATAGCCCTTATAATCGGAAAGGTAGGATTGGTGTTTGGCCGCGGTGAACATACGGAATATCTCCTCGAATTGCGCCGCACGAGATGAGATAACTTCCGCCCCGAAGTTGGGGTATGAAATGGCCTCAAACGACCCGCCGTCAAGTTGGTCGGAACTCACGAGTTCCCCGTTTTTCCAGGCTATGCCAATCGCATCAACAAGGCGACTGCCGACAGCCACTCGAAGACGCAGTACAAGCTGTTCAAACTGAACGGCAAGAAGCAGTTGCCTGCAGCATAGTAAAGGACGGGGCTTCGCCCCCGTTTTCTTGACCGCTTCTTCGGCTTCTCCCGCCTCGGCGGTTGATTGAAGCTCAATGGAACTCGGGGGCGTCAGTCGCGTTCAATATATCTCTGCATTTAAGGAGGTTATCTTGGATACAAATCTAGCTATTGCCGCCTTCGCCGCCACTGTTTCTTTCGTCTTCATGGTTTGGGCGATCGGTCGGGCTTAAGCGGTCCGCGCCGCCGGGGAGGCATACGGACCGCCGTGCCATCATAGCACAGGCGCCCTGGGGGAGGCGCCATGGCCACTTTGATCCCGCAAACCAAAGGCGTCAACAGTTGTTAGCCAAGGGCCGTTTCTCGGTTCGTTCTCGACGCCAGTACCTTTCGTCACAAGCGACGTGGATACTAATCCCCTGAACATCGGGACAAAAAAGCCCCGCGGGGGAAGCGGGGCAAAAGGGTTATAAGCTTTGAGAGGAGTTCAAGTTCTCAAAGCAACAATACAACCATTGTCGCGGGAAATTGTTCCACTCTCCAAGGAAGATGTCCAATGGTGAAGGCCGCCAAGATGGTCGTGCGTGACGAGAAGCCGCACTAGTCGCGGGCTATGACGCTTCCCATCTTCAAACGGTGAATCAGAAATATTTCATCGCTCTCAGTGTGACGGCGTTCATCGGGTTGATGTGCGTACTGTTGGTGGCGGTCTCAATCCTTGGCCACACGGTCGCAATCCCACCGGTTTAACGACCCGAGTGGGCACGAGCGGGCGAGGAAGACCGTTCGGACCGAAAAGATACAGGGGAAAAACTGCGGGTGTGTTCCCGACCTCACCTTAGTTAGAACGGGTGCCGCATGTATTGCCTATGTGCCGGCTTCTTTCGCTATTGCCGCAAAAAGAGCCCCGCGGTGTTGCCGGCGGGGCATGTTCTTCGATGGAAAGGTCGCGTCAGAGAAGGGTGATCTGGCGCGATCTGTCCGGGAACGTCTGTAGGAGCGCCTTGTTCGGCTTCTCCATGACACGAGGCAGCGCTTGTGACTGCATCAATGCGCACCATAGCCGCGTGCGTTATCTAGAAGCAGCTTCAACTGCCGCTCGTCGTGTATGCCTTGCTGGTAGAGTTCGATGATGGTTGCGGCCGCTCGCTGGCCTTCCTCGGATCCAGCTTCCAGCTTGTTCTGACGACAGTACTGCTCAAGGGCAGCCTGGCATTTCGATAGATCCTCCGACGTCAACGGCTCGTCGTGCCGATGAAATCTCCCGCTCATTTCAGTTTTCCTCCTCTGTTGAATTGGACGGAAAACGAGATGGTTTGTCGATTTTCGAGACTCAAGACCCCCATGATTCAAGACCCCCACCGGCTCTTCAGTGTCATCGATAGTACGCGAGCGGAAGCCGGGGTGCCTTCGTGTCTGTGAGGGGCAGACACTAGCGAGATGTGGGTTGCAGGCTCGAACAGATGGGTCCGACCAAAGTCCCGACATGTCTTATTTAATAGATCTCTAATGTTATGCCCAGTAGGACTGCCGGTAAGTTAGCGCTGGGCGGATCAGCTTGCCCGGACAGCACCGCTGACTTGGCGGTCCGGCGCGAGGGTTTAGGCGTCGGGCCGCACCTATGGCGCCATGTGGTCTCGTGGAGCGTCGTCTCCAGCTTGGCACAATTCCTCAACGTAATTGGCCAGCACTGGATCATTTGCGAGGTGCAGTTGAAACTCTTCGTCGTCGATTTGTCCCGAACGATATGCATCAATCAATCTCTGTTGCTCTTCGTTTAGAACACCTGTGGTTGGCCAGATGGCATTCAGCTCGGCCAGTTGGCATTTCAATCTGCTAGGGCTGCTGGCGGTGCTATGGGTCGGCATGCGGCTTCTCCTTTGGGGAGAAAACGGATTAAAGGCCTACGTGTTCCGAGTGGGCTTCGATGCTCATCGTGACAGGTGCCTCACCCAATAGCGGTCATGGCTTCAATCTTCATCGGAGCACTCGCTGTTAGCTTCGTAGGCGGCGAGGAGGGCTTCAGCACGAAGGCGTATCGCGATGTGGTCGGAGCCCCCCACGATCTGGCTCAGTCAGACCAGAGGAAGATAGGTGACACTGCCCCAATGGACGAATGCAAGACTATGCTCGGTGACGCGCTCGTCGAGTTGGAAGGGGTATGCTCGCCTGTCTCAATGCTCCCGTTTGCCACGCTACGTGTACGACGGTGACTATGACGGGCGATATCGTTACGCCCAACTCTGCTGAACACTGCCTGATGGCGTCGAGCTCTTCGATTGAAACGAATTGCACGCGAGCGTCCGGGCCGCGCCCGTACACTGGTCCCCAATGTCTCGAAGGTAGAATCACTGCGTGGTCCACCTCAGAGGTTTTAGAGGGCCGCCGGTGTGCCGCCAGGATCGGAGCGCCTCATTTCGAGCATCGCTTCGCAGGACGCATCGGCCAACAGAGATAACTGTTCCGGATCACGTACTCCCTGGCGGTAAATCTCAATGACAATAGCCGCGAGATGGACTCTGTCGTTCTGATCGTTGATCAAGTGTTTTTGTGCGACGTCCTTCAGGATTTCATCACAGATGGACAAATCGTTCGATGTAAGCGCTTCGTCGCGTTGTCGCATTGTGTGGTTCCATGCCGGTAAACATCGCGGTACTCAAACATGAGAAGGGCTTTCCGGGTCGGCGGGACCGGGAAAGCCCTCGATCCTTCGTCGCTCGTCGAGGTCTCGGGCGCGTGCGACTCGGATCAACCACAGATTGCCTTTTGTTCTTCACGGAAGAAATAGGACTGAAGCCTGATCCTCATTTGGACCTTAGTCTGACGAAGTGGCAAGCAAGACTGAATGCGCCTATCCTGGTGAGGCTGTCCGTCGAACGCGAATAGTATGCCTTCGCGAACAACCGTTGTGTGACCCTGAGGATGGATCAAGCCCTATAGCCAGACTCAGGGTCGCGCATCGGAACGGATTCGTTCTCAGCGAGGCGGCCACGCGGGAAGGCAAGGCTGCAAAAGGCATTGAGCCTAAGGTGCCTCTCTAAAGGGGCGCACAATTCGCATCTCTCTTAGGACGAGGCAGCTTTCAGGAATACAAGCATCAGCTCTGAAGGACCATGCCGGCCGTAGAGAGAGGCTTTGCAGACTCCTCGAAGCAGACCTTGCTGGCGATTACGCTGGAGGTGGTGGTTAAGCCGGCATCGGCTACTGCTCATCTTCTGTGGAAATGGCGAACAGGTTCAAGATCGGACATTTAATCACCCATCATCATACGACACCGGCCTTGCGTAGCCCTTCCATGACGAGCTCGAAATCGGCGGGGTTCTTGAAGGGCAAGACTTTGCGGCGGTATTCCAAGGAGTAGTCGGGATTGACGCGCAGCACCTCTTGCCACGTCGCCCGAGCCTCTTCGAAACGGC
>NZ_JACUZX010000044.1:0-15675 GCF_014851575.1 Rhizobium sp. RHZ02 | reverse complement strand
TTCGCAGTTTACGCACCGTGACAAAACCCAAAGGGTTTTGCACTTGGCGCGGGGTGGAGCAGCCCGGTAGCTCGTCAGGCTCATAACCTGAAGGCCGCAGGTTCAAATCCTGCCCCCGCAACCAAATCTCCCGTGGTGAGCGCTTCCCGGGCGATCTAGCTCGGCGTCTTCCTGACGCGAGCGAATATCCTTATACATCGGATACATAACGTCCGCGCAAGCGCCGAGGAGCTTTCTCTTTTTGGACTCCGTGTCGAGCTCGGCTCCGCAACCTCAGACGCGGTGCCGTCCCCGATTTCGCTCGCCGATGACCGAGATTTGGAGCCAGCCGCGCTGGTCGGTTTCGGCGCAGGCCCCGCGGGACACCGCTTCCCAGAAGTGACGACTTACCGGACCACCAAGACAGGCACCGGGCTGCTCGCGAGGACTTCCGATGTCTGGCTCCCGAGCACCAGCTTTCTTAAACCCCTACGGCCGTGTGATGCCATGACGATCAAATCGCAGTCGAGAGCCTTGGCCTCCTCAACAATCGCTTCGGCCGGATAAGCCTGCGGGATATGGACAGTGTTCGCCTGCACGCCGAGCTTTTCTGCTGCTCTCTTGACCCCAGCCAGCACTCTCTCGGCTGTTTCCTTTTGACCGGCTTCATACTGGGCCATCTCTGTCGGCCCGGGAATATAGGCGCCGGCAATCCCGGCATGCGCGTAGACAGGGAACCGCTCTGTTGCCATGATTATCGTCACGCGGGCCTTGAGGCTGCTTGCAAGCGACAGCCCATGATCGACACCCTTCTGCGCTACTTCCGATCCATCGGTAGAAATGAGAATATGGTTGTACATACTTGTCGTCTCCCGTCTGGTCCAAGGCATTTGTGCCCACCACGCAAGGTACTATCGTTTCGCAACTAACGATACGGTTGTAGACGGAGAAATCGCCAGAACGGACTGGCGGAGGTTGGCCATCGCGCCACATGCAACGCACCTCCACTGTGGACGGATTACACCGCTGGGGACCTGCGCTACCGTGTCAGTCAACGTATGCCTGTGCACAGCGACATTCTCAAATCTGTCATATCGGCTGGTTCGAAGCGGCGTGGCACTCAGGCCTCCGATGAAACGGGGCTGCTGCACTCTCCTTTTCGTGGAATGACACCAATGCAGAACAATTCGGCAGTGATTATCGAGGGCGCGACCGTCATTTTTGGCGACCGTCTGGAGCCCGCTTCCGTGCGCATCGAAGACGGCCGGATCATGGCGGTCGACGGTGCACGCGACGGAGCGGACATTGTGGATGGACGCGGCTCTCTCCTCGCTCCGGCTTTTGTGGACATTCATGGCGATGCCTTCGAGCGGCAGATCATGCCGCGGCCGGGGACGATGCTCCCCGTCGCTCCTGCGCTGCTCGAAACAGACCGTCAGCTTGCCGCCAATGGGATAGCGACTGCCTACCACGCCCTGACGCTGAGCTGGGAGCCGGGGCTTCGATCTGTGGAAAACGGTTACGCCGTCGTCCGCGCTCTCGACGCACTCGGCCCGCGTCTGACGGTGGACAATCGTGTCCAGCTCCGTTGGGAAACCTTCTGCTTCGAGGCGATCGAGCTTATTCGCGAGGCGCTCGCCGGACCGCGCCTGCCGTCGATTGCCTTCAGCGACCACACATCAATGGCAATGCTGCATCCCTCGATACCGTTGCAGGAGCGGCCGTTTGACCTCGATCCGGCCTTCCCGGCAGTCGACCCCGAAACGCCTGCGTTCGCGGAGAAGATGGCGGAACGCGCCAAGCGGGCCAAGATCCCGGTGTCTGACATGGTCGCGCTCGTCAGGAACATGTGGGATCGCCGTCCGCAAGTACCAGCCGCGATTGAAGAGGTGGCGACCCTCGGCCAGGCCGCCGGCGCACCGATGCTGTCGCATGACGATAGCCAGATTGAAACGCGCGACTTCTTCCGCGTCCGTGGCGCACGGATCAGTGAGTTCCCGACGAACAAGCGGGTGGCGCGGGCCGCCCGTGAGGCTGGTGACTTCATCGTCTTTGGCGCGCCGAACGCCACGCGCGGCGGTAGCCACATTGTTTCGATCGGTGCCGCCGATATGATTCGCGAGGGTCTCTGCGATATTCTCGCCTCGGACTATTATTATCCTGCGATGCTGCTTGGCCTGGCCAGGCTCAAGGCCGATGGCGTGGCACCGGTCCACGCGCTCTGGCCGCTCGTATCCGGCAATCCGGCGCGTGCGTCGGGGCTCTTCGATCGCGGCGTGATCGAAGTCGGAAAGCGGGCGGACCTCATATTGGTCGATTGGCCAGAGGGCGGCGCCCCCGTGGTTCGGCGCACCTGGGTCGCCGGCCGGGAAGCCTATTGCGCGGCGCCGATGGGCTGGTGACGAGTAGAGAAGCGGGCGAGCAACTGATGCAGAGCTAGAACGAGGCCCGTCGGGAGCTCCGCTCGTCCGCCCATCTCGCGCAAATCTTTAACCTCCGTCAGCTGCAGAGAAAGGCCGGCAGGACGAGCGGATCGTCAAGCGGCCCGAAAGTACGATCTGCCGGGGAGGGCGGTCGGAGCGATTGGCAAGGCGGTCGAGAATGAGCTGGGCTGCGTGTTCACCGATGGCCTGTACCGGCTGGGCGATGGTCGTCAGGTTCGGCTGGAAAACATCCGCCCAGGGAAAATCGTCGAAGCTCGACACCGAGATGTCATCGGGACAACGCAGCCCCATGTCCCGGATCGCCTTCATCACGCCGATGACCATCAGGTTGTTTGCCGAGAAAATGGCGCTCGGCCGTTCCGGCATCACGAGCAACTGCATGGCGGCATTATAGGCGTCTTTCTCGCGAAAGTTTCCGATGCGCACCAATGCGTCGTCCTGGGGAATGCCGGCATTGTCAAGCGCGCCGCGATAGCCGGCCAGCCGGCCGAGGCCGGTGGAGGTATCAAGCGAACCCGAGATGTAGCCGATCCGGCGATGGCCGAGGCCGACAAGATAGTCGATCGCGTCTTGTACCGCGCGCTGGTTGTCGAGGACGACGGCATCCGCCGCGATGCCGTGGCTGATGCGATCGATCAGTACGGTCGGGATACCGGCGCGCTGGAGGACGCGCTCAAGCGCATGGTCGTCGCCAGCCGGCGCAATGATCAGGCCGTCCACCATCCTGTCCAGGAGAAGCGAAATCTGCTCCTCCTGTTGCACCGGATCTTCGTCTGTGCAGCAGAGCATCACAGCGTAACCGGCGCGATGCAGCACATCCTGGATGACGGCGACGACATCCGTGAAGAACGGGTTGGTGATATCGGCGATGACGAGCCCGATCGTCTTGGTGGCGCCCGTCTTCAGGCTTCGGGCAATGGCGTTGCGTTTATAGCCGATGGCCGCAATCGCATTTTCGATTCTGCCACGCAGTTCGGAACTGACCGGCGCGGTACCATTGACGACCGCCGAGACCGTGGCAACCGAGACGCCTGCCGTCGCAGCGACGTCTAGCATGGTCGGCTGGGATTTTCGTCTTTTGGAAGAAATCCGGTCCATAATTCAAAACGTTTAGATCGATGCGTTGTCCAACATGTTACGAAAATGGCAAGTTCTTAGCAAGATCAAAGCGTTGGAGGGCGACTGATCTCTTGACAGATTCGAAACGTTTAGATTAGCTTCTACTGTCGCTTACAGCCGCGAGACAAAGATGGAAGGGAGGCCGTCATTGTCATGCAGGAAGAAGTGGGCCATTTGTCTTCGCGCGCCGACGCGCCACCTTCGTCCACCGCGCCTGTGCTGGAAGCGGTCGACGTCTCGAAGTCGTTTGGCGGAATTGCCGCGCTCAATCATGTGAAATTTGATCTGTTCGCCGGTGAGATCCACTCGCTGATGGGCGAGAACGGCGCCGGCAAATCGACCCTGATGAAAATCCTGTCCGGTGTCTACGCCGACTATGATGGCGCCGTCATCATCGACCAGGCTCCGGTTCACTTCGCGACGGTGCGCGACGCAGAGGTTGCCGGTGTCGCCATCATCCACCAGGAACTCAATCTCGTCCCTGAGCTGTCGATTGCCGACAATATCTTCCTAGGCAGGGAGCCCTTGATCGCCGGGTTGTTTGTCGATCGCCGAAAAAGCATGAATGCCGCCCGGACCCTGCTCACGCGGCTCGGCATCGATTTTGATCCCGAAGCACGGGTGTCGTCGCTCAGGATCGGCGAACAGCAGCTGGTCGAGATCGCAAAGGCGCTGTCGCTCGACGCCCGGATGCTCATCATGGACGAGCCGACATCGGCGCTGTCACCGAATGAATGCAAGCGGCTTTTCACGATCATGCGCCAGCTCGCATCGGAAGGGGTGGGCATCATCTACATCTCGCACCGGATCGACGAGGTAATGCAACTCAGCGATCGCGTCACGGTGTTCCGGGACGGCCGGCACGTCTGGACCAGGCCGAAGTCGGAGATCGATGAAGACATGGTCATCGCCGGCATGGTTGGCCGCAATCTCAGCCGTGCCGAAACCATCAGGCACGAAGCGACCGCCGTTGGCGGTGCAGTCCTGTCGGTGAGAAATCTGTCATTGTCCGTGGCCAACCGGCACGGCTGGAAGCAGGTCCTGACCGGCGTCAATTTCGAGGTCGCCTCAGGTGAAGTCCTTGGCATCGGCGGCCTGCTCGGGGCCGGGCGTACCGAGATCCTGCAGGCGATAACGGGCGCCAGCAACGGGGAGGCCGGCGGTGAGATTCTGATCGACGGGCAGCCGGTCACGATCCGCTCGCCGACGGACGCGCGCCGACTGGGCATTGCCTTCGTCACTGAGGACCGCAAGATGCAGGGACTTCACCTGCACGATACGATCACGGAGAATGTCGCGCTACCGCTCGTCAGCCGAATGGCGCGCTTCGGCCTGCGCGACTTTGCGGCGGAAGCGGCGGTTGCCGCCGACGCCATCAAGACGTTGGGTATTCGGGCCTCGGGCATTGAACAGGTCGCGGCAACGCTTTCCGGCGGAAACCAGCAGAAGGTCGTGATCGGCAAGTGCCTCGCCACGACGCCGCGCATCTTGCTGCTCGACGAGCCGACCCGCGGCATCGATGTGGGGGCAAAGAGCGACATCTACGACCTGATCTTCCGCCTGGCCGAAGCGGGTATGTCGATCGTCGTCGTGAGTTCGGAAATGCCGGAACTCCTGCATCTTTCCGACCGCATCCTCGTCATGTCCGAAGGACACCAGACCGGTATCCTGAACCGCGCGATCGCGACGGAGGAGCGGATCATGCAATTGGCGGCACCGCGATCCGGCAACAGGCAGGAGAAGGCATCCGCATGAATGTGATAAAGCTTGTTTCCCGCACGAAACTGTACTGGGGCCTGATCGCGATTTTCCTGATCGGTGTCGCCTGGTCGCCGGTGACGTCGTCGGGCAGGAACATATTTCTTTCCAGCGGCAACCTGCTCGACGTGCTGCGTCAGGTCTCGACGACGGGGCTTATCGCGACCGGCATGACGGCCGTCATCATCACCGGCGGCATCGACCTGTCGGTCGGTTCGTTGATGGCAATCTGCAGCGTCGTCTGTGCCATGTTCTTGACGGTTCCGGGGGACACACCCGCCTTCCTGCTCGGCGTGCCGTCGGTGCTGCTTGCCGCCCTCGTCATCGGGGCCGCCGTGACCCGGTTCATCTTCTCCAATCTTGAAAAGAGCCGCACTGGCTTCAGCCATAGCCGCGACCTGACGCTCGACCGCACGCGGGGCATCTATGTCCCGGCGCTGGTCGGTATCGCCCTCTGCACCGTGCTGCTCTTCTATATCGTGCCGCAGAGCGAAACCAAGTTCGGTGTGCTCGGCGTGCTGCTCGTCGTACCGGCCGTCGGCCTTCTGTTTGGCGCCATCAACGGCATCATCATCGTCGTCGGCCGCCTGCAGCCCTTCATCGTCACCCTGGCGATGATGGTGACTGCGCTCGGCATCGCTCGGCTGACGGCGGGTCAGAACAATGCGGTCCTGCCGGTTTATACCGGGTCGAACGCCACGGCCGATTTCGATATCCTCCGCTCGCTGGTCTTCGGCATCATTCCCATGCCCGGTATCTTTTTCATTGCGGCGATTGCGATTTATGCGGTCGTGCTGAAGTTCACTCCGTTCGGCCGCTTCGTTTATGCGATCGGCGGCAACGAGGAGGCGGCGCGGCTTTCAGGCATCGACAGCGGACGGGTCAAGATCGTCACCTATGCCGTCTCCGGCCTGCTCGCGGGCATCGCCGCGATCCTCTACGTTGCGCAGTATCGCCAGGGCAAGCCCGATGCCGGGGCTGGGCTGGAGCTCGACGCCATCGCCGCGGTGGTCATCGGCGGCACGAGCCTGATGGGGGGACGCGGCAGCCTTGCCGGCACCTTCTGCGGCGTGCTGATCTTCGGGCTGCTGTCGAATATCCTGCAGCTCCACAACATCAATTCCAACCTTCAGCTGGTGCTGAAGGGACTGATCATCATCGGCACCGTGCTCGTTCAGGAGCGCAATGCCCGCGATATTCTGGCGCGGTTGCGGCTGACACTGCCGCGGCCCGCGAGATCGGAGGCGTCCGGGGAGGAGCGTCCGCGCAAGGAGACCATGTCTCTCAACACTGGAGGAAACGGAAATGAAACGTCGTGACATGTTGAAGTTCGCGGTCGTCACTACCGCGCTTTTCACCACTACATCCCTTTTCGCTACGCATGGCGCGCTGGCGCAAGACAAGAAGTGGCGCATCGGGTTCTCCCAGGCGACCACGATCGAGCCCTGGCGGGCGCAGTTCAACAAGGACATCATCGCGGAAGCCGCAAAGCATCCCGAAGTCGAGCTGATCATCACCGACGGTGAGGACAAGACTGAAAAGCAGGTTGCGGATGTCGAAAACCTGATCCGCCAGGAAGTCAATGCGCTGCTGATCTCGCCGAAGGAATCCGCTGGCCTCACCGGCGTCGTCCAGCAGGCGATCGACGCCAAGATTCCGGTCTTCGTCTTGGATCGCAACGTCGAAACCGACAAGTACGTCCAGTTCGTCGGCGGCGACAACAAGCTGATCGGTCGGGCTGCGGGGGAATATGCCGTTGAACTTCTCGGCGGGCCCGGTAAGGCGCAGGGCAATGTCGTCGAGATCTGGGGCGGCATGGGAACCCAGCCGGCACACGACCGGCACGACGGCTTCCACGAATTTACCGACAAGGAGCCGGGCATCAAGAACCTGCTCGACCAGCAGTCGGGCGACTGGAAGCAGGACCAGGCCTACAACATCATGGCCACCGCGCTCCGCAACAATGAGAAGATCGACCTCGTCTATGGCCACAACGATCCGATGGCCTATGGCGCCTACCTCGCTGCCAAGGATGCCGGACGTGAGAAGGACATCAAGTTCATCGGCATCGATGCGCTTCCCGGAGAAGGCGTGACCTGGGTGAACAATGGTGAACTCAGTGCGACCTTCCTCTATGCAACGCCGGGCGCGGAAGGCCTGCGTCAGGCGATCAAGTATCTCGGCGGAGAAAAAGTCGAAAAGAATGTCGTCTTGCCGACGCTCAAGGTGACAAAGGAAAATGCAGGCCAGATCATGAAGGACAACGGCCTCTAACTCAGCGTAAACCTGACAGTAAAGAAGGGTCGGCTATCCCAGCCGGCCCTTTTTGTGTCCATACGGGTCCGCACCTGTTCGACGGTCAGTCCGGTCCGCTAAACCACTGTAGTAGTCGGCGGCATCCGCGCATTCGTCGATAGCCTGGCGGAATAACGGGCTTGGGGAGAGCTTGGATGGCTGCCTGGGGGCGAAGGCTGCGTAAAACTCGAGGGGATTGTGAAGCTTCCGAGTTTTGCGGCTTTCCACCGAGGCTCAACCGGTGGACCACTGGAGCACTTTGTCCAACCGTGAAACGGTCGCTCACCTATACCTCTGTATAATTCGCTCCATCACGCGTTTCGAATATCAGTAGGCGGATCCGTCGTGTCGGCGGCAAGGAAGCGCAAGTCTTTTTACGTGTTCGCATGAAAACCGCTTGTCTTTTCCGTAAGCTCTCTAGCTGTCAGCGCAGCGTTTCATCACAAGCGATTTTGGAGGTATCATGTCTGTCCCCGACGATCAGATCCTCACGCTGCAGGTTGCCAATATGCCACCGCAGGATACGGGAGCGAGCATCGCCCGCGTCTCCACGAAGGCGATGACCAAGCTCGGCGTACGAGAAGGCGAGCTTATTGAGCTCATCGGCAAGCGGCATACGGCCGCGATCGCGATGGGGCCCTATTCCGATGATGAGGGCCTGAACCTGATCAGGCTCGACGGCCTTCAGCGCGTAAATGCAGGCGCAACAAGCGGCGACCATATCGAAGTTCGCAAGGCGGAGGTCAGGCCGGCGACGAAGGTTGTCCTCGCGCCGGCGCAGAAGAACCTGGTGTTGCAGGGACCGGGTGAAGCTTTGCAGCGCACGTTTCTTCACCGCCCAATGGTGGCCGGCGACGTTGTATCGACCTCAGTCCAGCAACGCGTAAGAGATCCCCGCGCTGCGGACCCGCTGCTACGGAGCGTACTCGATCTTCCCGCCTACGGTCTGCAGGAAATCAGGCTCGTCGTTGTCTCGACACAGCCGAGAGGCATCGTCCAGATGAACGAGCAGACGGTTGTCGAATTGCGTTCGCAGTTTGAGGAACCGAAGGAAGCACGCCGAGCTGACGTAACGTACGACGATATCGGCGGACTCGGCACCTCTGTCGAGCAAGTCCGCGAGATGGTGGAGCTGCCACTGCGCCATCCCGAGTTGTTTCAGCGCCTCGGCATCGAACCGCCAAAGGGCGTGCTTCTCTATGGCCCCCCGGGCACCGGCAAGACGCTGTTGGCCCGTGCTGTCGCCAATGAGACGGAAGCCAACTTCTACCACATCGCCGGTCCCGAGATCATGGGCAGCCGCTACGGGGAGTCCGAGGAACGTTTGCGGCAGGTCTTTCAGGAAGCCTCGCAGAATGCGCCATCAATCATCTTCATCGACGAAATCGACTCCATCGCGCCAAAGCGCGAGCAGGTGACCGGAGAAGTCGAACGGCGAATTGTCGCCCAGTTGCTAACCCTTATGGATGGGCTGGAGCCGAGGCAGAATATTGTTGTCATCGGCGCGACGAACAGGCGAGACGCGATTGACGAGGCGCTCCGCCGTCCCGGGCGTTTCGACCGCGAAATCGTCATTGGCGTACCGGACCAGCGCGGCCGGCGCGAGGTGCTCGCGATCCACACCAGGGGCATGCCACTCGCCGAGAACACCGATCTCGATGAGATCGCGAGGACGACCTACGGCTTTGTCGGAGCGGATCTCGGTGCGTTGGTTCGCGAAGCGGCGATGGATGCGCTGCGCCGTGTTCTTCCCGATATCAATCTGAAGCAGGGTATCCCAACCGAGATCCTTGAAAAGCTCACGGTCTCTCAGGACGATTTCACGTCCGCCATGAAGCGCATTCAACCTTCCGCGTTGCGCGAAATCATGATCCAGGCGCCGAACGTCCGTTGGGACGATGTCGGAGGTTTGGACGAAGCGCAGATGAGACTGAAGGAAGGGGTGGAACTGCCGCTCAGGTCACCGCAGTCCTTTAGGCAGATGGGCATTCGCCCTGCAAAGGGATTTCTCTTGTTTGGACCTCCTGGGACCGGGAAGACACTGTTGGCAAAGGCCGTGGCGCGCGAAGCCGAAGCGAACTTCGTGGCAACCAAATCGTCCGATCTGCTTTCGAAATGGTACGGCGAGTCCGAGCAGCAGGTTTCGCGGCTCTTCGAACGCGCACGACAGGTTGCCCCGACCGTCATCTTCATCGATGAAATCGACTCGCTGGCCCCCGTCCGCGGCGGCGGGCTGGGTGAGCCGGCGGTGACCGAGCGGGTCGTCAACACGCTACTGGCCGAAATGGATGGGTTGGAAGACATGCAGGGCGTCGTCGTGATGGCAGCGACCAATCGGCCGAATTTGCTCGATCCGGCACTGCTGCGACCGGGGCGCTTTGACGAACTGGTCTATGTTCCCGTGCCGGATGCAAAAGCGCGGCGGAAGATCCTTGGCATCCATACGAAGAAGATGCCGCTCGCCGACGATGTTGATCTCGATGAACTCGCCGACAAGACGGAGCGGTTTACAGGGGCAGATCTCGAAGACCTGACACGGCGAGCAGGGCTGATTGCACTGCGTCAGTCTCTGACTGCGTCGACGGTGACAAAGGAGAATTTCGCCATGGCCCTGCAGGAGGTTCGACCGTCGGTCACGGCAGAAGCCGAACGGGAGTATGAGGAGATGCTGCGCACGCTCCGCCAGGAAAATCCGCAGCGCATGCAGATCGGCTTCACGCCCCTCAGGCAGGCTGGAGAGTAGGGGCGCCAGATTAAGTAGTGATCGACCGTGGCGGCTCTGCCGGTCCAGTGCGGGGCGGCCGGGCTTCCGCGCTCCATGCTGAGCCAGGTGAAGCTCCGTGACGCCACCTGTTCTGCGCCGCGTGGGTGGCTGATCGGCCGTTCGTCATCTCAGCAAAGTTGATTTCTTGCGGGGTGTAGGCTTCCGCGGCTTTGGCGGCAGGCCGGCATCGCAGTTCCGCTCGATCAGGGCTTCGGTGACGGACTCGTCGGCATAGGTCTCCTGCATCCGGATGTATATCGCAGACAGGCCCGGATCGAGGGAAAGCGCTTGCCGAACCAAGAGTTCAGCCTTTCCGCTGTTGCCGCAGGCCATGCTAGCCGCGATCTGATAAAGCAACGTCCGCCTGGTCTGAAACGGTAGTGTCAAGGCGACGCGCATCATGTCTTCGAAGCGGTCCAGCGCGTAGAGGGCCGCCACCCGCTCTTCAGTGATCCAGACCGGCAGAAAGGGATCGAGTGTCTCGGCACGATCAAGCATTCCAAGGGCGTGCTCAGCCTCTCCGACATAGACATAGAACGCGGCGCTGCGGCCGAGAATATAGGCGTCGTTCGGAGCGAGTTCCTTGGCGCGTATGTGATGGTAACGCGCCGAGGCGAAGTCGCCCGATTTCATCTTGATCGCGCCCATGATGCGATGGGCTTCCGGGTCGGTCGGGTCGAGTGCAAGCGCATGCGCAACCTGCTTTTCGGCCTCATGAAGGTCAAAGCTTGGCAAGTTGCTCCACGAGCAGACGTGCATGGCGAAGGGGCGGCCGAAACCGGGATCAGCGGTCATTGACCGCTCGAACCAGGTCATGGCTTCGTGTATGTGGGTGTCCGAAACGCCAACCAAGCGATGATGGTCCAGTCCCCGTAGGTAATACTCATAGGCCGTCATGTTCTCCGGGCGCTTTAGCCGCGCGGCCGCAAGTTCCGACTGCTCGACCCGTCCGGACACGGTTGCTGCGACACGCGCGATGATTTCATCCATGACATCAAGCAGTTCGCGAAACGGACGCGTTATGCGATCGGACCAGATGACGAGACCCTCTCCGGTTTCCGTCAGCGAGATGTTGACCCTGAGGTCGTCGCCCGCTTGCCGGATCGAGCCGCTGACGACGTAGCCGACGCCGAGAAGGCGGCCGATCTCGACCGGGTCTTTGGTCGTCAGTGCGGTCGCGGCCGAACGGGAACTGACAAACAACCCCTTCAGCCGGCTCAGTTCAAGAGTCAGGTCGTCGGTGATGCCGTCCGCCAGGAAGGATTGATCCGCAATGGCGCCGGGCGCAATGTCGAACCGCGCCACGGCGATCGAGTTTGTCCGGGGAGGCTGTGCAGCATTGGGAGAGGATCGTGTTGGAGCGAACTGATAGAGGTGGCGGTCCACCAGTTCAGTAACCCGGTAAATCCGTATCGGCTCGAAAATTCCTTTCAGTCGACGTTCGCCGATGTCTTCAAATCCACAAGGCGAGACCCGACGGACCTGGTCGTAAAGCACCCCCGAAACCTCGATTGCGCCAGGTGGCGCAGACGCCTCAATTCGCGCGGCTATGTTCACGCCATCGCCGCGCAAGTCCGAGCCCACGACGACGACATCCGCGACATGCAGGCCGAAACGCATGTCGCCGCCACTCGAGCCAGGAAGGGCAGCGATCTCGGCGCGCGCCTCGATGGCGGCCCTAAGCGCATTGACTGGGCTGCCGAACTCGGCGAGCAGGGCATCGCCCGCGGTGCCGAAGACGCGGCCATCATGGCGCTGGATGACCATGCGAACAGTGTCGAGGACAGCGTCAATCCGGGTGATCGCTCCTTCCTCGTCCGTTTCCATCGCAGGGGTGGAGCCGACGAAATCTCCGACCATGATCGTGGCCAGCTTGCGCTGCATTCTCGATCCCTCCCGCCACAAAAGCACGTGGTGACAATGTAGCACATCAACAGGCTTGGGTGTTTTACGATTGCCAACGACAGCGGCGGGTGCGAACGGTGCTGTGGGAGCACGCACATCGACGTGCAAGCTGCCTGCAGGACTAAGGACGATAGGGGCCCGGCGGATTTGCGATGAAATCGAGATCATAACGTGCGACTTCATCCGAGACCGTCTCGATCAAACTCAATCTTGCCAGGAGCCGCCGCACATCGGCCTGCATCGCGATCATGTGCGGGGTTCGCCTATGGAACTCGTGTGCCTCCGCATCGCGAAAGCCTTCGATCAGAACCACCACGTCGTCTTCATCCTTGTGCCGATGATACTCAAAAAACACACAGCCTGGCTCAGCGCGCGTGGACACAACATGCGGCTCCATAGCGGCAAGGAACGCCTCTCGCATTCCCTGCTTGCAGGTGAGCCAACCCGTTATGAGTTTCATATGGGCACCTCGAATTTCTGTATCACTCGCCCTGACACGGAGGCTACTAACATTCGACGTGGGTGCAGACCTCAAGGTCCATGTCCAGGTTGTAACTTATAGCGCAGGCTGCTTCTGGCGCGAAGTGGACACCGTCCGCCACGGGGCGAGCGAAGACGAATTCTTGAGCGCGCCAGGAAGTGTCTCGACATTGCGTATATGCTAATCTGAGTGGCCATTGGCTGACTTGATGGGGGTGGGCGACAATGAAGCAACGGCTTTCTGTCATCATGGCCTCTGACGTGGTCGGCTATAGTCGACTGATGGGGATCGACGAGAAAGGCACACTTTCCGCTCTAAAATTGCACCGACACGAACTTTGGGACGTGAAAATCGCGTTGTATCAGGGCCATACAATCAAGCTTGTTGGCGATGGGATGCTGACGGAGTTTCAGACTGCTGAAGAGGCGGTCCTGTGCGCGATCGAGATCCAATCGGAGATGCAGAAACGCAATGCGCGTGTCCCCGGCGATCGCAGGATAGAATTTCGGATCGGTATAAATATCGGCGACCTTATCTTCGAGGACGACGATGTTTACGGCGATGGCGTGAACGTTGCAGCTCGCATTGAGAATGTCGCGAAACCGGGAGGCATAGCGATATCCGCATCGGTGCGCGACACCTTAGGCAAGCGTCTGGGCATCCGCTTCGAAGATGTGGGCGAGCACGCACTGAAGAACATCGAGCGGCCAATTCGCATCTTCAACATCATCGTCGACGACGGTGCAGAAGGGGCGAATCCTGAGTTTATTGCGACACCCAAGCCTGCCGTGCAGTCGGTCGGAACGCGCCTTGGGCCGGAGTTTTCGCCGAACAGAACATTGCTGTACGTTTCGAAGTTCTCAAATCTCAGCGGCGATCCAGACCAGGATTATTTCGCGGCGGGATTAACAGAAGATGTCGCGGCAGGTTTGGCGCGGTTCTCCAGGCTGATCGTTGTCGCTCAACAACCGCCCTCAGAGCAACAGCACGCCGAGTCAATCCCGCACTACGTCCTCGAGGGGAGCGTGAGGCGACTTGGCAATCGTGTCAGGGTGAGTGCCAACCTCATCAATGTTTCGGGTGAACGAATCTGGGCGGAAAAATACGACTTCGACCTTATCGACATCTTTCACATTCAGGACGAGCTGTCCCGCTCCATACCGGCCGCGCTGAGCGTCAAGATAGAAGAGGCGGAGCGTCAACGCGCCCTGAGCAAGCCTGTTACATCGCTGAAAGCCTACGATCTGTATTTGCGGGGCCGGCATCTTCATCAGGGCTCGAGCCAAGAGGATGTGCGACTTGCGCGGGAAATGTATCTCGCCGCGATAGCCGATGATCCGGAGTTTCCGCGGCCTTACATCGGGTTGGCCTGGATCGAGCTTCGGAAGCTGAAATGGAACGAAATCGTTGAAATCGATACCGCGCTTGCGACCGCATCGGCCCTGCTAAGCAAAGCCCTGAAGCTAAACCCGATCGACGCTGATACCCACTGGGCTCTTGGCGTCGTTCACCTTTGGAGGGGAGAGGCCGAGCGAGCCGTAGCCTGCTATGAGCGTGCCCGAGAACTGGCTCCCAGCAACTGTGACCTCCTCGCCGAATATTGCGATGCCCTTGGTTATCTTGGGCGCCTTGACGATGCCGTTAGGATGGGAGAGCTTGCCGTTCGCCTCAATCCGAGCCGCCCCGACTGGTATCTCTGGGATATCGCCGCAGCCAAATTTCTTTCGGGAAAATATTTGGAGGCACTGTCCCTTCTGGAGAAAATGGCCGAGCTTGGGCCCGCCTATCGCCTGCTTGCAGCGACCTACGCCCAACTGGGGCGGCTTGAAGAGGCGCGCCAGGCCGCGCGCGAACTTCTGAAGGTCAATCCTGACTTCTCGATCGAGCGTTACAGTTCGCGTGCACCCTATCTCGATAAGACGCTCATGGCCAAATACATCGAAGGCCTACGACTAGCGGGTCTGCCGGAGTAGGTTGGCGATCTGAAAGTCTAATGGACATGTCGACAAAGCAGCTCAATTGACGAAATGTTGCATATGCACTACAAAACGAGATCCGATTGAATGCTGGGGCGAGATGGCCATGGATCGACGTGATTCCAACTCTGATATCGTCAGCGAGGTCGTATCCGGGTGCTTGATGACGAGGAGCAGGCGCATCTCCCGGGTGATTACAAACATCTATGATCAGGAATTGCGTGACTACGGCCTCAATGCATCGCAGTTCTCGATGTTGATCATGATTGCAAAACTGGGTGGTGCTAGCCGCGCCGAGATCGGCCGCGCAAACTTTCAGGATCGGACGACCTTGACCCGCAGTCTTGCACCGCTTCTTGCAGAAGGTTGGATCGAAGAGCTTCCGACGGATGGCGGCCGCAGTAGACCGGTCGTCATTTCGGATTCTGGAAAAAAGCTCCTCAATGACGCCGCGCCTGCCTGGCGCGAGGCGCAGCGGAAAGCCAGCCAGCTCGTTGGCGATGTTGGTGCAAAAGCCATCATTGGCGTTGCCGAGAGTCTTCCGAGAGTAGACGAGCAGAAGTGAAGACGATCTCGGCGCCTCGGTTCCTTAACTTTCTCAACGTGAAGCAAAGCCTCGGCGACGCCGTTGATCCCAGTCCTGCACGATAGCCTTTGCGCTCATCGGGCAGGGCCGTTGTCTTACAGACCACGCTTCGTCGGCGCTACTTCGCCGCCCGTATTTCAGCGACAGTATTCTGAGGTTTCTGGAGGTGCGGGTAGTGGCCGATACCCGGCAAAACAGTCATGGGCGCACCGGTTCGCCGCGCAAATTCCTCTTCCATCTCGTCGGCCGTGAAGAACACGGAAGCTGCTGATTAGACATAGGAATCGAAGGATCTGCAGATCTTCTAATTGCCGGAAACAGCCACCGAACGGGCTGTTTCCTTGCAAAATCAGTTTGAGGTTTCCCTG
>NZ_JACUZX010000043.1:0-16602 GCF_014851575.1 Rhizobium sp. RHZ02 | reverse complement strand
TGAAAGCGAAAGGAAAGCCCGGAAAGGTCGCTCTCGTCGCGGTCATGCGAAGGATGATCATAATCCTCAATGCCAAAATGAGAGACTATCGAGCAACGGTGATTGACGCCTAACACCGTTGCTTTTTTATTACTGTCACCGCATCAATACTGACCGCGGCGGCAATTTTGGAATCGACAAGGCCAATGGCGTGATGTACGAATGATTAAACGATTAATCTACAGAAAACCATGCCTCCCACGCGACCTGGACCGAATCTGAGCAGGATTGCAACGTCGCTTGGCGTCTCCGTCGCGACAGTCTCCAATGCGCTCTCGGGCAAGGGTCGTGTTTCCGAACAACTGGCTGAGAAAATCAAGGAACATGCGGCCGAACTCGGCTATGTCCCTAGCCAGGCAGGGCGTGCATTGCGTACCGGCCGCAGCGGCGTCCTTGGCCTGGTTCTACCTGATATCGCCAACCCGCTTTTCCCCAAGCTTGCGCAGGCCATCGAATTCGCGGCCAGCGCGGCGGGCTACGGCGTGCTGATCGCCGACTCCCGAGGCGACGTTGCAACGCAGACCGAGGCAATCAACCGACTGATCGAGCGTGGCGTCGAGGGCATGGTGATAATACCGCGCCGGGCCACTCGAATTTCCGCCGCGGCCTGTCCCGTCGCGGTCATTGATACAGCGTCCACGCCGGGCAACACCGTTGCCGCCGATCACATGCAAGGCGGCTGGGCGATCGCCAATCATCTAGCCGAGCTTGGGCATCGGCGTGTCCTTATCATCGGCAACAATCCCGTCTCAAACGTCCAGAACGATCGCGTGGGAGGAATCCGTTCAGGTCTCCGTCCCGGGATGAGTTCGGCAACCCTCTGGATCGAGACGCTGGAACGGCAAAACGGCGGCGGCTGCAGCCTCGGCCTCGCTGAGAAAGTGCGTGAGGGCTACACGGCATTCGCCGCACTGTCAGACCTGCAGGCGCTGCGAGCCCTCACAGAGTTGCAGCGTGACGGCATCGATGTGCCCAGCATGGCGAGCGTTACCGGTTTCGACGATCTCATCTGGTCGCCGGTCATCACGCCATCCCTGACGACGGTGGCGATGGACATGCACACGATCGCGGAGATCGCGATTTCATCGCTACTGCAGACCATACAGACGCGAGGCAGCCGCGAGGGCGTACTTGTCACGTCCGAGGCCGACCGAGTTCCAATGCAACTGATCGTTCGCCAGTCCTCCGGGCCGGCGGACCCAACACGAATATCCTGACAGACGGAGAACAGCTGACATGAAGAATGCCCTCATCGCTTCGGCCGCGCTATTGGCGCTGTCGCCCCTCGCCGCAAAGGCAGAGGAGAAGACGCTGACGATTTCCGTCTATGCCTTCGCTCAGGATGACTTCAAGACCATCGTCTACGACCCCTTCGAGGCGAAGTGCGGCTGCAAGCTCGTGGTCGAGACCGGCAACAGCGTCGAGCGACTTGCCAAGATGGAGGCCAACAAGGCGAGCCCCGTCATCGACATGGCTGTCGTCTCCATGGCCGATGCCCTTTCAGCCTCGCGCAAGGACCTGATCGACAAGATTGATACTTCGAAGCTCTCCAATTTCGGGAAGCTCTATGACCTCGCCAAGGATCCGAATGGCGACGGGATGAGCGTCGGCTATACCTTCTATGCCACGTCGATCGCCTACCGCTCCGACAAGATGAAGATCGAGTCCTGGGCAGACTTGCTGAAGCCTGAATATGTTGGCCATGTCGCCTTCCCGAACGTCACCACCAACCAGGGCCCTCCGGCGCTCTTCATGCTCGGCCAGGCGCTCGGCAGCGACCACCCGGACCTGAAGGCGCCGATCGAGGCGCTCGGCGAGAAGAAGGACGAGATCGTCACTTTCTATGAGAAGTCCTCGCAGCTCGTGCAGCTGATGCAGCAGGAGGAAATCTGGGCCGCCCCGATCGGCCGTTTTTCCTGGGCAGGCTTCACCAAGCTCGACGTTCCCGTCGCATGGGCAACGCCCAAGGAAGGCCAGACTGGCGGCATGAACGTGATGGTCGTCACCAAGGGCTCGCAGAACCGTGATCTCGCCCTGCAGTTCATGGACTTCTGGCTCTCCACCGAAATCCAGACGAAGCTTGCTGAAAAGCTCGTCGACAGCCCGGCGAACAAGGAGGTCAAGCTCTCCGAAGAAGCCGCCAACAACCTGACCTACGGCGAAGAAACCGCCAAGAGCCTGAAGCTCATCCCGTCAGCAGCCGCGCTCGACAACCGCGCCGCCTGGCTGAAGGAATGGAACGAGAAGGTCGGTCAGTAATTTCCAAGCTGGCTCCCAGGCTTGCGGGAGCCAGCCCTTCCATCCGTCGAAAGTCGCTTCATGTTTCAGAACCGCGCAGAAGCCCTGGCGCTTGCCCTGCCCGCAGCAGTCTTTGCCGCGCTGGTCTTCCTGCTGCCCGTTGTCGTCCTCCTCTCCGAAGGCTTCCGCATCGACGGCAGCTGGACGCTCAGCGCCTATACCGGCTTCTTTTCCGAGTCGCTGAACCGTACTGTCTTTTTGCGGACCTTCCGCTTAGGGCTTGAGGTGACAGCGGTTTCGGCTGTCATCGGCTATGCCGCCGCCTTCGCAATCGTCAACCTGCCGCCGAAGGGCAAGGGCCGGGTGATCGGCCTCGTCACCTTGCCGCTGATGATCTCGCCGGTTGCCCGCACCTATGCCTGGATCGTCATCCTCGGCCGCACCGGCATCGTCAATCAGGCCATCCAGGGCCTCGGCCTCAGCGACGGCCCGCTGCGCCTGCTCTTCACCGAAACCGCGGTCTTCATCGGTCTGCTGCAGCTCTTCCTGCCGCTGATGATTCTGTCGCTGATCAGCGCCCTCGAGAACATGCCGAAGGACGCCATTCCCGCCGCCCGCGTGCTCGGTGCCAACTGGTTCCAGGTGTTCTGGAAGGTGATCCTGCCGGTCACCCGCGAAGGCCTCGTCGTCGGCGGCACGCTCGTCTTCACTGGATCGCTTACCGCCTACATTACGCCTGCCGTGCTTGGCGGCTCGAAGGTGCTGATGCTGGAAACGCTGCTCTATCAGCAGGTGTCGGTGGCCAACAACTTCGTCTCGGCAAGCGTCATCGCCTTCATGCTGATCGTCATGAGCTTTGCCGCCAACATCCTGCTCAAGCGCCTTGCCACGGCGAGGAACAAGCGATGACCGCCCGTATTCTCTCTCCGCTGGTTCTCGGCCTTTTGCTGATCTTCCTGATCGGCCCGTTCCTGATCATCATCGCCGCATCGCTCTCGGCTGGCGACACACTCGCCTTCCCGCCGCAGGGTCTTTCCCTGAAATGGGTCGCCAAGGTCTTCACCATCGACAGCTTCCGCGAGAGCTTCGCCATGTCGATGTTCCTTGCCGTCTTCGGCACGCTGACAGCGCTCGTGCTCGGCATTCCCGCCGCCTACGCACTGTCGCGCTACAAGTTGCCCTTCGGCGAAACGGTGCGCACCATCGTCTCGCTGCCGATCATCGTACCCGGCATCATCGTCGGTCTGGCCCTGCTGCGCTATCTCGTCGTGCCCTTCGGCTTCAACATCACGCTGGCCCTGTTCATGGCGCACACGGCGCTCGTGCTGCCCTACGCCGTGCGCGTCGTGTCAGCCAGCCTCAACAACCTGCGCTCGGATATGGAAGAAGCTGCCGTCCTGCTCGGTTCCTCACGCGTTGGCGCCTTCTTCCGCGTCGTCATGCCAAATATCCGCGGCGGCATCCTGGCGGCCTTCATCCTTGGCTTCGTGACGAGCTTCAATCAGGTTCCGGTCTCGCTCTTCCTCTCCGGTCCGGGCGTCCGCACCCTGCCGATCGACATGCTGGGCTACATGGAGACCACGTACGATCCGTCGATCGCGGCTCTCTCCTCGCTGCTTGCCTTCCTTTCCATCGGCATCGTCTTCCTTGCCGAACGCTTCCTGGGATTCTCTCGTTATGTCTGACGCCTATCTCAAACTCGACAAGCTGACGCTTGCCTACGGCGATACGGTCGCGGTGAAGGATCTGGATCTTACGATCAGGAAAGGTGAACTCGTCGCCCTCCTCGGCCCCTCCGGCTGCGGCAAGACCACGACGATGCGCTCCATCGCCGGCCTGCTGAACCCGAGTTCCGGCCGCATCACCCTCGACGGGTCGGACATCACCCGCGTTTCCGCCAACAAGCGCAATGTCGGGCTCGTCTTCCAGTCCTACGCCCTCTTCCCGCATCTGACGGTCTACGAGAACGTCGCCTTCGGCTTGCGCCTGAAGGGCATCGGCGGCAAGGATCTCGATGGCAAGGTCAGCGCCGGCATCAAATCAGTCGGCCTTGCCAAGTTTGCCGATCGCAAACCCGCCGAACTCTCCGGCGGCCAGCAGCAGCGTGTGGCCCTTGCCCGTTCCATGGTCATGGAGCCGAAAGTTCTCTTGCTCGATGAGCCCCTTTCCAATCTCGACGCCCGCCTGCGCCTCGAAATGCGCGCCGAGCTGCAGCGCGTCCAGAAGGAAACCGGCGTCACGATGATCTTCGTCACCCACGATCAGATCGAGGCGCTCGCTCTCGCCGACCGGATCGTGGTGATGCTGAACGGCGGCATCGAGCAGGTCGGTACACCGGAGGAAATCTACAATAAGCCCGTCTCGGCCTTCGTCGCCGATTTCGTGGGCTTCGAAAACGTCTTTGCGCTGGAAAACGGCAAGCTCGCGACATCCACCACATCGGTCGAGCTTTCCGGTCCAGCGCCACAGGCCGCAAAGGGCCTGGCCTGGCGTCCGCGCATGGTGAACCTTGGTTCAGGTCCTTACCAGGGCACCGTGCGCGGCACCTCGTTTGCCGGCAACACCCGCGAATATCTGCTCGACACGCCGCTTGGCCCCATCAAGGCCGAGGTCGATGCCGAACTGCCGACGCATGCGATCGGCTCGACACTTCCATTCGACCTGCCGCTTGCCGCAGCAGCGCCGCTCTCACGCTACAGGTAACATCATGGGCGTCTGGATCGACACCGACATGGGCTTTGACGATATCGCCGCGATCCTCGTGGTGACACACGCGAAGCTCGACATCGCAGGCGTCTCGCTTGTCTTCGGCAACACGCCGCTGGCGCAGGTGCGCGTCAACGCATCAGGTGCTGCCAAGGCCTTCGGCTGGACTTTCCCGATCCACACCGGCCGTGCCATGCCAGTTCTCGGCTCGCTCGAAACCGCCCAGGCGATCCTCGGCGAAACAGGTATTCCGACATCGGGCCAAGGTCTGCCCGCCGCGCCGGCCTTGCCGGAAGGCGATGCATTCGCTGCGCTCTGCCGCTGGCTAGAGACCAATGGCCCGCACCGGATCCTGGCTCTCGGCCCGTTGACCAATCTCGCCGCCCTCGCACTGGCATGCCCGGACCTCGCAGCCCGTATCACCGAACTCACCTGGATGGGTGGCGGCGTCACCGCAGGAAATCACACGGCATCGGCCGAGTTCAACGCGCTGGCCGACCCGGAAGCCCTCGCCATCGTTCTCGCCCATAATCTGCCGCTGCGCATGGTCGATCTCGATCTTTGCCGCAAGGTTATCGCGACTCCTGACGACGTCGGCCCGGTGCGAGACGCCGGTGGCGCCAACGCGCCCCTTATCGCCGATATGCTCGACGGCTACATCGGCATCGGAACCAGCCGCGGCAGACCGGGAATGGCGATCTACGACCCATCAGCCGCAGTCGCCTTCGTCGCACCCGACATCGTTACTTTCCGCCCGGCGCGCATCGACGCCGAATTGCAGGGTCAACATTCGCGTGGCCGCACCGTGGTGGAGACCCGGGCGACGCATGCAACTTTCAACGCCAAATACGCCGTCGATATCGACACTGAAAAGGCCCGCGCCCTGATCCTCGGCGCACTGATCGATGAGGCCGGCCGATGAGCGCCGCCGAAACGAAGGATCTCAACGATCCCGCACTTCGCGCCCGTGCCGTCGCCGCCGCGCGCGGTGGTGCGCCTTTCGACCTGCTGATCTCGGGCGGACGCCTGCTCGATGTCGTCACCGGCCTGACCCGCGACGCCGACATCGGCGTCGTTGGACCGCTCATCGCAAGCGTCCACGCACCGGGCAGCCGCACCGACGCTGCCAAGACCGTCGACGCAACAGGCAGCATCGTTTCGCCAGGCCTCATCGATACGCACATGCATATCGAAAGCTCGATGGTGACGCCCGCCGCCTATGCGGCAGCCGTCGTTCCGCGCGGCGTGACGACTGTCGTCTGGGATCCGCACGAATTTGGCAACGTGCATGGCCTGGACGGCGTGCGCTGGGCAATCGAAGCGTCCCGGTGCCTGCCCCTCCGTACCATTGTTCTCGCGCCTTCCTGCGTTCCTTCCGCTCCGGGGCTTGAAGTCGCCGGCGCCGATTTCGACGCATCGGTCATCGCCGAAATGCTGCGGTGGCCTGGCATCGGCGGTGTAGCCGAGGTCATGAATATGCGCGGCGTGATCGACGGCGATCCCCGCATGACTGATATTGTGAATGCCGGCCTCGCTTCGGAAAAACTCATTTGCGGCCATGCGCGCGGACTTGAATGCGCTGACCTGAACGCCTTCATGGCTGCCGGTGTCAGCTCCGATCACGAATTGACCTCGAGCGCGGACCTGCTGCAGAAGCTGGCCGCCGGACTGACCATCGAGCTTCGCGGCTCGCATGACTATCTGCTGCAGGAGTTCGTAACCGCGCTCAACGGAATCGGCCATCTGCCATCGACGGTCACGCTCTGCACGGACGACGTCTTCCCCGACGAACTGAAGGACGGCGGAGGTCTTGACGATGTCATCCGACGGCTCGTCCGCTATGGCATGAAACCGGAATGGGCGCTGCGGGCTGCCACCTTCAATGCAGCGCAGCGATTGAAGCGTTCGGATCTTGGCTTGATTGCCGCCGGCAGACGCGCCGATATCGTGCTCTTCGAAGACCTCGTTGGTTTCGCCACGAAAGCCGTCATCGCCAATGGCGCAATCGTCTCGACATCGGGCGAAATGAACGCCCAGTTGCGCTCGTTCGATACCGTCGCGCTACAAAATTCGATCAAGCTGACCGCCCTGGCGGAAGATGACTTCAGGGTTCCCGCCACCGGCAAGCGCGTTCGTGTCGCCACGATTGACCGCCCCCGTTTCACACAGTGGGGCGAGGCGGAAACCGGCGTCGACGGCGGCTTCATCGTGCCGCCGGTCGGGAGCACCATGATCGCGGTCGCGCATCGGCACGGCAAGGTCGACGGTCGGCCGCGCGTCGGCTTCCTGACAGGTTGGGGAGAATGGCGCGGAGCCTTCTGCACGACGGTGTCCCACGACAGCCACAACCTCACGGTCTTCGGCGGCAATGCACGCGACATGGCGGTCGCCGCCAACGCGGTGATATCAGCGGGCGGCGGCATGGCTGTCGCCAGAGATGGCCAGATTGAAGCGTTTCTACCCTTGCCGGTGTCCGGCTTGGTCACCAACGCGCCATTGGAAGAAACGGCCGCGTCCTTCCGGGCGATCCGAAAGGCGATGGAAAAGATCGTCGACTGGAAGCCGCCCTATCTCGTCTTCAAGGCCTGCTTCGGCGCAACGCTTGCCTGCAACGTCGGCCCGCATCAGACCGATCGGGGGATCGCCGACGTCCTTACAGGCCAAGTGCTCGAAAGCCCAGTGATCGAGACCCCCGAGCACGAGGAGTAGCAGCAGCTGGGCTTGTGCCCCAGCTGCGGTCGGCTAAGTCATCGAGGTCCGCGAACCACCGATTAAAGTGCGGCCTTCAGCTCGCGCTCGACCAGCGTTGTCCAAAAGGCCGCGCCGTAGCCAATCGCATGATCATTGAAGTCATAAGCGGTGTTGTGATGCAGGGCGCCATCGACGGCAGGACCGTTCCCGAGCCAGACGTAACATCCCGGCGCATTCTGGCCGAAGAACGCGAAATCATCGCCTGCCGTCGAGGGCGGGAAACTCGTGCGCACCTTCCCCTCGAAGACCGCCTTAGCGGCGCCGAGCGCACGCGCGGTCGCGTCGCTGTCGTTGACCACGGGCGGAATACGTCGTTCGAACTGGTAGTCGACCGCAATGCCGAACATCGCCGCCGTGCCATTCGCAAGCCGGCCGATCTCTTCCTCGAGTTGATCGCGAACTTCAGGCGAATAGGCCCGGGCGGTGCCGCCGATCTCGACGATATCGGGTATGACGTTCAACGCCTTGGGGTCGCCGGCCTGCAGCGAGCAGGCGCTAATGACGGCCGGCTGCAGCGGATCGACGACGCGCCCGACAATCGTCTGCAATGAGGTCAGGAAGGTGCCGGCAGCGGTGATCGGATCCTTGCCGAGATGCGGCTTGGCGCCGTGCGTCCCGGTGCCCCGTAAGGTCACGCGCCAACTGTCTGACGATGCCAATTGAGGGCCTTCGACTACAGCGATCTCATCGACGGCAAGGCCCGGCATATTGTGAAGCCCGTAGACGGCATCGCAGGGGAACAGTTCGAACAGACCCTCCTCGACCATCCTGCGCGCGCCGCCCCTCCCCTCCTCGGCCGGCTGGAAGATGAAATGCACGGTTCCGGAGAAGTCACGCGTTGCCGCCAGATATCGTGCCGCGCCGAGCAGCATTGTTGTGTGCCCGTCATGTCCGCAGGCATGCATCTTGCCACTAAATTTTGACTTATACGGACGATCCGCCATCTCCGGCATCGCAAGCGCATCCATATCCGCCCGCAACCCGATTGTCCGCGTGCCATTGCCGACCGGCAGTGTACCGACAACGCCGGTGCCGCCGAGGCCGCGATGCACCTTGATGCCTGCGTCTTCGAGCAACTGCGCGACGATGTCGCTCGTGCGCTCCTCCTCGAAGCCAAGCTCTGGATGGGCATGCAGGTCGCGACGCAGTCCAGTCAGGAAGGGCAGATCGGTCTCGATCCGGGCGGGAATGGGCATGGGCCTTGGATGTCCTGTAAATACAAGCGGGCGCCAGAACAGCGCCCGTCACAGTCCATCCGTTATTTAACAATTGCCCTAGGAATTCAACCTTCTCAACCGGCTCAAACGACGGTCTCCCCGCCGTCGACCACGAGGATCTGCCCAGTCATGTAAGAGGAGCGGTCCGACACGAGGAAGAGGATCGGCTCGGCGATCTCCGACACGTCGGCCCAGCGTCCAAGTGGCACCTTCTCAGCGATATAGGCTTCGATCGCCTCACGCCCGCCCATCTGGGCAATGAAGGGTTCGTTGAAGGGCGTATCCACCCAGCCGGGGCAAAGCGCATTCACGCGGATGCCGAACCTGGCATAGTCGCCCGCCATCTGCCGCGTCATGGCGATGACGGCGTGCTTTGTCGTCGTATAGGCGATCATCTCGCGATCGTAGAGCACGCCCGATGAGGATGAGGTGTTGAGAATGACGCCTTTGCCCGTCTTCTTCATGACAGGCATGACGAAGCGCGCGGCCATGAAATGTGCGCGGACATTCAAGCTCCAGGACTTGTCAAAACCGTCGATCGCGACCTGCTCCAGATCGCCGGCGACCTGCGCACCGGCATGGTTGTGAAGGATGTCGATGCGGCCATGATGTTCGGCAATCGCGGCAATGCCTGCTTCCAGCGCCTTGTCGTCGGTGACATCAAGCACCATGCTTTCGGCGCTGCCGCCACACCTACGGATCCGGCTGACGGTCTCCTCGGCATTCATGAAGTCGATGTCGGCGACGACGACATGGGCGCCCTGTTTCGCCATGACGAGCGCGCCGGCCTGACCGATGCCGGACCCGGCACCGGTGACGATTGCAACACGGTTCTTGAGGATCATGGTGTTTCCCAATTAGGTTGTTGTTGTCCTTTCGCGCATAAGGAAACGCGCGATGAGAATGAGGGCAAGCGATGCGATGAGCACCATCGTGGCGATTGCGTTGATCTCGGGCGTCACGCCGCGACGGATCGAGGCAAAGACGTAGATCGGCAGCGTCGTGTTCGACCCGGCGACGAAGAACGCGATGATGAAGTCATCGAAGGAGAAGGTGAAAGCGAGCAGGAAACCGGCCAGGATCGACGGCAGGATCTGCGGCAGCACGATCTGGCGAAAGGTCGTCAGCGGCGTCGCGTAGAGATCACTCGACGCTTCGACGATATCGCGCCCGAGGCTGGCGATGCGCGCCTTCACGATCATCGTCACCAGGGCCATGGTAAAAAGCCCGTGTGCGGCGATGATCGAACCGTAGCCGAGCGTCAGCTTTGGCGGTTGATTGCCGGGCCAAATCGCTGCCAATGCCGGATTGATGAAACCGAAGACTTCAACCAGGGCAACCAGCGTCGCGATGCCGATCACAACCCCCGGAACGACGATAGCTGCGGCAAACAGGCCATCGAACACGGCCCGTGTCTTGGCGCCAAGCCGCTCCATGCCGAGCGCGGCCATGGTGCCGAAGATCGCCGCTAGTGCAGCGCTGGTCAGGGCTATGATGAGGCTGTTTTGCAGAGCCTCCATGAGGAAGGTGTTCGAGAGCGCCTTACCGTACCATTGCGTGGAAAAGCCCGTGAAATCGGAAGCGTTGCGGCCCGCATTGAACGAGAACAACACCACCAGCGCGATCGGTGTGTAGAGAAACAGATAGACTGCCGTAACAAGCCCACGCATCAGACAAGATCCACCTGGCGGGTACCCGCAACGCGCCAGGCGATGCGCATGGCGACGAGAAGCACGATGACGACGACGACAACGAGGGTGACGGCGATCGCGGAGCCGAACGGCCAGTTGCGCGACTGCAGGAAGAGGTCGACCAGCGCGTTCCCGATAAAGAACACCTTGCCGCCGCCCAGCAGCTGCGGGATCAGGTACTCACCGAGCAACAGGATGGTGACCAGCGCCACGCCGGTCATCACGCCCGGCAACGACAGCGGCAGCGTTATGCCGAAGAAAGTCGACAGCGGTCTTGCTCCGAGGTCCGCTGAAGCTTCCAGCAACCGGCGGTCCAGCTTTTCCAGGCTGACGTAGATCGGCATGATCATCAGCGGCAGGTAGCCATAGACGATGCCGAGAAGGACAGCCCCCGGCGTGTTCAGAAGCCGTACATTCTCGATGCCGACAAATTCCAGGAGATGCGGGATGCCCCGCGCGCCGAGGATATACATCCACGCATAGGTGCGAACGAGAAGACTGGTCCAGAAAGGCACTACGACGAGTGACACCAGCAACAACCGATACTGCGGGCTTACCTTCACCGCCAGGTAGTAGGCGACCGGATAGGCCACCAACAGGCAGACGAAGGACCCAATCGGCGCAAGCACCAGCGTGTTCTTGAAGGCGGCCGCACGGGATCCGAGATTGGCAAATTGGGCAAACGTAAATGCCGCTTGGTAACCGCCTTCCGGCGCCCGCTCGCCGAAGGAGAACACAACGATGGCAATGAACGGCAGGACCAAAAAGACGAACAGCCACGCGCTCGCCGGCGCAACGAGGGCCGCGGTGATCAGGCGTTTTCTGGTGTCCGGTGACAGAGCCATTCTGGAGGTTCGCTGGTTGGTGACCACGAGGAGGCTTGCCTCCTCCCGAAACCGGGAAGAGGCATTGCATGACGGCAGGCTGGTCACGCCGACTTGAACCGCGCCATCAACTCGGCGCGACCCGGATCCGTCAGGGTTATAGCGGCGCCGAACTCCAGAGGCGTCAGCGATGCTTCATCCGGATAGACGATCTTGTTTGAGGTGATCTCCTTCGGCAGCAACGAAATGACGCGGCTATCGGTGGTCGGCGCGCCGTTGGCGATATGCTCCTTCACCGCGTTCGCGGGATCCATCAGGTAGTTGAGAAGAGCATAGCCTGCCGCCTTGTTCGGAGCGTCCTTCGGGATCGCATAGTAGTCGGTCCAGATTTCACCACCGTCCGTTCCGAGGATGTAGGCAAGCTCAGGCATGTCGCGATTAAGCTGCGCACCGTCGTTCGTCCAGCACATCGTCATCCAGGCGTCCGTGGCGCGCATGGCCGGCTGATAGTCGGAGTTGATGGCGAAGAGATGCGGTTTCACCTTGATCAGCAGCTCCTCGGCCTTCGCAAGCTCCTCCGGCTTGATCGAGTTGAAACCATAGCCCAGCGACACCAGCGCGCTGCCGATCGTCGTCAGCTGGTAGTCATGCACCATGGCGCGGCCATCAGCTTCTGTCTGCGCGACCTCGAAGAAATCCTTCCAGCTCGTGGGCTTCGCCTTGATCTTGGAGGTGTTGACCGAGAATCCGGTCGTGCCCCAGTTCTTCGGTAGAGCGTAGGTCTTGCCGTCGATCTGGCCTTCCTTGGTAAAACGCGGGCTCTCCGTCGACTGGCTGAAATTGACAATCTTCGAGAGGTCGAGTTCGTCAATCAGGCCGAGCTTGTGGTAGGTGGAAATCGTGTAGTTGGTCGGCACGAAAAGCGACCAGCCGGAAGCGCCCGCCTGCAGCTTCGCCAGCATTTCCTCGTTCGAACCGAACACGTTGACTTCGACGGCCACGCCGGTTGCCGCCTTGAAGTTCTCGAATGTCGCCGGATCATGGTAGTTCGGCCAGGTCGCGATCGACATCTGCGTGCCGAGGTCTTCGCCGGCATAGGCTGGCGTCGACAAGGCACCTGGGAAGCGCGACATCACGGCGGTCGCAAGACCGAGGCCGGTGATGCCGAGGAAGTGGCGGCGGCTGACAGAGCCACGCTTGAGCCGCATGAACTCGTCCATGAAGCCGTTGGCTGAAATGGGAAGGTTATCCTTATAGTCTTTGCTCATGATGCTGTTCCCTTGTTTTGATTTTAGGCTGCACTTGATGCTGAGAAGACATGGGCCGCGCCGGGATCAAAGCCGAGGTAGACGGCCTCGCCGGGCTCGACCAGATCGCTTTCGTTCATGCTGCGGCGGTCGGCGGTCACCAGAAAGTCACCGAGCCCCGGCACCGTGACGGCATATTCCGCCGACGACCCCAGGAAGATGCGGTGGGTCACCGTGCCTTTGAAGCTTGCGATATCGGGCGCCTGCATGCGTGTCAGGCGGATCGATTCCGGCCGGATCGCGACGATTGCCTCGCCCGTTGAAACACCCGCCCGGATCCCCGCGGCGATTGCGGAACCGTCCGCAAGACGCAGCGTCGCGCCATCCGCCTCCATCGTCGCCTTCACCCGGTTGGTCTTGCCAACGAAATCGGCTACGAACAAATCGGCCGGGCGGTCATAGACCTCCTGCGGCGAGCCCAGCTGGCGAATCCGCCCCGCGCTCATCACGCAGACGATATCCGCCATAGAGAGCGCTTCTTCCTGATCATGGGTGACCAGAACAAAGGTGATGCCAAGTTCGCGTTGCAATGTCTGCAATTCGATCTGCATGGCGGAGCGTAGCTTCTTGTCGAGCGCAGCCAGCGGTTCGTCCAGGAGCAGCACCGACGGACGGTTGACGATCGCGCGAGCGAGCGCCACGCGCTGCTGCTGTCCACCAGACATTTCGTGGATGCGGCGCTTGGCGAAGCCGCCGAGCCGAACCATTTCAAGCGCCTCAGTGACACGCCGGTCGATTTCGGCCGCCGCAAACTTGGGCCGCACCTGCTTCAGACCATAAGCAACGTTCTGCCGGACGTCGAAATGCGGAAACAACGCATAATGCTGAAAGACCATGTTCACCGGGCGCCGATAGGCCGGCACACCGTTCATCTCGCGCCCGTCGATCAGCACAGTACCTTGGCTTGGCTGCTCGAAACCGCCGATCATGCGCAGGCAAGTGGTCTTGCCGCAGCCCGACGGGCCGAGCAACGCGAGGAATGCACCCTTCGGCACATTGAGGTTGATGTCCGTTACGGCGATCACCGGGCCATAATTCTTGGTGACCGAACGGAATTCGATATCGTTCGTCGAAGCAGATGCCACGTCTGTTCCCTGCGGTTGGTCTGGATTGGGCAGTCTAGCGCTGCCTTTTGCCACCGTCGTTGTGGAAAGACTAAGCGCGCCCTTCCCTCACGGTATATACCCCGAGAGGGGTATTCTAGCCGCAAAGCCTTCATGGAAGGTATATACACGGGGAGCGGATTTCCGCGCGGGGCGATCAGGAGGTTCCGGGAATGAGCACTGACCTGGAGGCGCTATTTCGGGCCTTCAATGCCACCATTGGCCGGC
Source organism: Rhizobium sp. RHZ02 (assembly GCF_014851575.1). NCBI lineage: Bacteria > Pseudomonadati > Pseudomonadota > Alphaproteobacteria > Hyphomicrobiales > Rhizobiaceae > Rhizobium > Rhizobium sp. RHZ02. Next base: position 2,498 of record NZ_JACUZX010000043.1, on the reverse strand, counting down.
AGGCGATGGGCGATGCAGAATTCGGCGAGACCTTCCGGGAGATGATGGCGGCGCTCGTAAGCTTCGACTACGTCGTTGTCTTCGCCTATCGCGGCAAGGAGCGGCCGATCGATCTCTACAGCACCTTCGACCCGAAGGAGCACATCATTTTCGTGACCCTCTACCAGGCTGGCCCCTACCTCCTCGACCCGTTCTACCACACGGCCCATGAACGTCGCGCCGGCGTGTTTCGCATGCGGGAACTGGCGCCAGACCGGTTCTTCTCCAGCGAGTACTACCGGACTTATTACGTCCAGACAGGCCTTGCAGAGGAGATCGGTTTCTTCGTCACGGCCGATGACGATATCACGATCGTTCTTTCGCTTATGCGCAAGGAAAAGACCGGGCCCTTCCCGCCTGCGGAATTTGCCTTGCTGAAGAAAGCCGAACCATTGATCGCAAACATGGTTCGGCACTACTGGGCCGGGCTCGGAACTCGCTTTGATGCGCAACAGCATTCGAGACCCCGCGGCAACCGCAAACGCAACGCCAGTGAAAGCGCCCTGCAGCCCGCCGAAGCGGTGTGGCGTGATCTCAATCTCACCAGCCGCGAGACCGCGATCGTCGATCTTGTCCTTCAGGGGCACTCCTCCGAGTCGATCGGCCTGAAGCTCAACATCTCGACAGGGACCGTGAAGGTTCATCGGCGCAACGTCTACCGCAAGCTCGGCATATCGTCGCAAACACAGCTCCTCTCGCTGTACCTCAAGAATCTGTCGTGACGCACGCTTGACAGTCTCGAAGCCTGGATGCCCTATTGCGGCAACGCGAAAGGGCCAGCGATGAGCGACGATCAAACCCCGACCGACAGCAAGCTCACCAGATCGAAGCGCCGCTGGGCCGAGGAAGGAAAATTCCTCACCGGCCGCATCAGTCGCCCGGAAACCGAGCGCCTGCCGCCGGGTCAGCACCTCGTCAAGGATTGGCCGATCCTTGATCTCGGCCAGCACCCGATCATCGCGCCCGACACATGGAGCCTGGAAGTCCGTGGACTGGTCGAAACCCCGCTTGATCTTACCTGGACCGCCTTCCAGGCGCTCGAGCAGAGCACTAAGGTCACCGACATTCATTGCGTGACGACGTGGTCACGCTACGACAACAAGTGGAAGGGTGTTTCGACGCGCGACCTGCTCGATCAGGCAATGCCGAATCCGGAAGCTCACTACGTCATGCTGACAAGCTATGATGGCTATACGACAAACTTGCCGCTCTCCGACTTCGCCGCAGAAGATGCCATCCTCGCAACCTCCTGGGAAGGTGTGCCGCTGACGCGCGATCACGGCGGCCCCATGCGGCTCGTCGTTCCGCATCTCTATTTCTGGAAGAGCGCCAAGTGGCTGCGCCGTATCGAGCTGCTGCCGGCCGATGCATCAGGCTTCTGGGAAAAAAACGGCTATCACATGTACGGCGACCCCTGGCGCGAACAACGCTACTCGGATGATTGAAACCGGACGCCGCGGGCGCCTCCAGCCTGAACCCGCTTAACGTGCAGAACGCACACCGAGAAATTCGCTTCAAAATAGATGCAGCGAGCGATATATTTTTCATATTAATGCCTTACGACGATTCAGCCGTGGTCGGCTGTTGAAAGCTGTACCCATTTTGGGTTGTCGTAGTGCAACGATTCCAGATATCGCGCATGGATTGATGAACAAGGACACTTCATTTCATACTGTCACGCAGAAACTGCTGGACGCATGGTTGCATACCACGCCGCAACTGCCGGCCGCTCCAGAGGACATCTATCGCGACGTCCTCGAGCTCCTGACGATCCGGATGAGGATGACGCTCGTCGTTCTCAACGGCGACGATCCGTTGCAATGGCATCTGAAGGTCGTGCGCTCTTCTACCGTCAGTTCGCGTATCCTGAACATCAACAAGCTCTTTGCCGATCAGCGCATCGGCGAATTCAAGGATCGGGGCTACATGGAGACGGCCGTCATCCCGCGTTATCGCGAGGTGATTGCCACGCAGAAGCCGTCGATGGAACTGGTCAAGACACGGGTGCTTGGCGTCAACATCGGATACGAACGGCTGATCCTTCCGCAAAAGACAACGGCGCAACATCCAGCCTGGCTTCTGGCGGTCTCGAACGGCCGCTTCATGTTCAACCCGCCGCAGCAGCGAGCACGCATGGATGCGACCGATGAAGCCGTGATGCAGCTCCTGACGGAAGGCGCGACGGCCAAGGAGATCGCCGCTGACCTCGGCATTTCACACCGCACGGTCGAGCACCGCCTGGAGCGCATGAAGGAGCGCTACGGAGCGAAGAACACTGTCCATCTCGCGGCCATGCTGATTGCGACGCACCTCGACCGCGATATCGAGAAGAGCTAGGTGTGTGGTCCCGGAATGAGATGGTGCGGATTGATTTTGAAGATTGACGGGTCCCTTGTCCAGGCGTTGCAGATTGCTTGATAGGGCGTTCGCCATCGGAGCGCCTTGAGGTGTTTGGCGAA
>NZ_JACUZX010000042.1:0-17149 GCF_014851575.1 Rhizobium sp. RHZ02 | reverse complement strand
ACCCAGACCAGCCATGGCATGAGGGCCAGAGGCCGCCAACTTCGCCCCGCCTCAGAACCCAACTAAAACAACCAACGTCCAAAAAACAAACCCGCCGAAAATATCGACGGGTTTGTCAGCAGTCTGAACCGCCGTCACCAGACGGCGGGTTTTTTTCGTGTGTTGATTTGGCGATGGTCAGAGTGCCGAGCGAACGGCGTCGATCAGCCGCTGAACGGTCGCGTCGTTCGCGTGGCTTTCCTTGCGTGCCCTGACGAAGCAGGCCTGGGAGCGAAGGATGACGCCGTCGGACAAGATCTTCAGGTTGTTCGCGCGAAGAGTCGAACCAGTCGAGGTGATGTCGACGATGATATCGGCCGATCCCGAGGCAGGCGCCCCTTCCGTTGCCCCAAGGCTTTCGACGATCCGGTAGAGCTGGATGCCGTGCTGGCTGGAGAAGAATTGCTGCGTCAGCCGCCAGTATTTCGTGGCAATCGCCAGGCGCCGGCCGTGACGGGCGCGAAAGTCGGAAGCAACATCGCCGAGATCGGCCATAGTGTCGACGTCGAGCCAGATTTCAGGAACGGCAACCACGACATCGGCATGGCCGAATCCGAGACGCGCGCAAATCTCGACGCGCTTGTCCGCCTCCGCCAGGCCCTCGCGGACAAGGTCTTCGCCGGTGACACCGAAATCGACGGTCCCGCTGCCGAGTTCACGGGAAATCTCGGAGGCGGAAAGGAAGGCAACTTCGACGTCGTCCCAACCTTCGACGCGTCCGCGATAGGAGCGATCGTTGCCGACAGCGGTGATCCTGATCCCGGCGCGTTCGAAGATCGCGGAGGCATCGTCCTTCATCCGGCCCTTGGAGGGCAATGCGATGGTAATCGTCATCATACGGCCCTCTCGGCTTCGATGCGATCCAGCCAGAGCGAGAAGCCGACGGCGGGAATGCGTTCCTTGGCGCCCAGGAAGGTCATCAGGCGATCGAAACGGCCCCCACCGGCGAGAACCGCCGACGTGCCCTGGACGCCGATCTCGAAAACCAGGCCGGTGTAGTAATCCAGCGGACGCCCGAAGGCTGCGCGGTAATCGATCAGCGCCAAATCGACGCCGGCATTGGCCAGAGCGGCCACGCGGCCGTCGAAACGCGCCAGCGCGTTGCCGAGCTTGAGGCCCGCGGCATCGGCAAAACCGGCCAAGGCCGCCGAAGCATTGATCAGCGGTACGTTCAGCGACAGGAATTCTTCCAGCACGCGGAAGGCCGCATCATCGAGGCGCGTTTCGGAGAGGATCAGCTTTTCCTTCAGACGGCGCGCGATTTCGAGCGGCGAACGGCTGGCATTCGTCGAATAGCCCGTCGCCTGCATCGTCGCATCTATGTGTGCAACAAGTGCTGCTTCATCGTCGGCGGCAATCAGATGTGCCATCTCGTCACTCAATCCAGTTACGAACTGAGGGCTGACGAGGCTTGCCAGCAGAGCTTCGAGCTGGCTCATGTTGCCGAAGGCATGGATCAGGCGCTTCTGCCAGCCGAGCGGCAGGCCAAGCGCCTGCACTACTGCTTCGAAGACAGCCTGATCGCCGAGTGTCACCGCAAGACGCTTGCCGGGAACGACGCGCTCCAGCACGCCGATCGCATCGCCGATCGCACGCGCGTCGGCAGCGGCAATATTGATGTCGCCAAGATCCTCGATCCCGGCTTGATAGAACTCGTTGCCGCCTTCACGCCGCTGGCGGAAAACTTCGCCGAGATAGGAATAGCGCTTCGGCGTGCCGGTCGCGCTCTCGATGTGGCGCAGGCAGACGGGGATCGTGAACTCCGGCCGCAGGCAAAGGCTGGCGCCCGTCTCGCTTTCGGTCATGAAAATGCGCCGGCGAAGATCCTCGCCGGCGATGTCAAGAAATGGTTCGGCCGGCTGGATGACGGGCGTATCTACCCGCTCCGTCTTTCGCGCCGCAAACTCTGAGAGGAGCTCGCCGGAGAAGTCCGGCAGGTTGATCAGGGCCATCTCAGCCCGCCCTGTTGCGGTCTTCGGCCTGCGCCGCCAGAATTTCCTTCACCTTGGCGACGAGGTCGCCTTCGGCAACTGTCTCCTGTGCGACGCGCGCTTCGCGCCAGCTGGCGTTGTCCTCGATCTCCCCGGACAGGCGCTTGCCTTCGATCAGGTCCTTGATCTGCACGACGCCCTGCGCCCGCTCGTCACCGCCCTGGATAATGGCGACGGGGCAGCCGCGGCGGTCGGCGTATTTCAGCTGATTGCCGAACTTCTTCCAGTTGCCCTGGAACATCTCGGCGCGGATGCAAGCCTTGCGCAATTCCTGCGTCATGTGCTGGTAGCGGCCCATCGACTCGACATCGCCGTCCATGACAGTGACCAGAACCGGCTCGATGACCTCGGCCTGGCCGAGCTTGCCGAGGTTCTTCAGCGCCGTCATCAGGCGAGAGACGCCAATCGAGAAGCCAGTGGCCGGCACGGGCTGGCCCATGAAGCGGGACACGAGACCGTCGTAGCGACCGCCGCCACCGACGGAACCGAAGACGACCTTCTCGCCCTTCTCGTTAGTCACATCGAAGAGGAGCTCGGCTTCGTAAACCGGGCCGGTGTAATATTCGAGGCCGCGAACAACCGAAGGGTCGATCTTGACGCGATCCGACTGATAGCCGGCGCTTCGCACCAATGCGCCGATGAAGTTCAGCTCCTCGACGCCTTCCGCACCCTTGGACGTTCCGGCAACCAGCTCGGCAAGCTGCCCAGCGCTTTCGGTATAGTCCTTGATCCCGACGAAGAAGAGAACCTTGTCGATCTGTCCCTGGTCGAGACCAGCACCCTTGGTGAAGTCGCCAGACTCGTCCTTGCGGCCGGGACCAAGCAGGAGAGCAACGCCCTCGAGACCGAACTTGTCGAGCTTGTCGATGGCGCGTAGCACGTTGAGGCGCTGGCCGGCCTTGTCATCGCCGCCGAGACCGATTGCTTCGAGAACACCGTCGAGAACTTTGCGGTTGTTGACGCGGATCACGTAGTCGCCGCGCTTGATGCCGAGGGCTTCCAGCGTATCGGCCATCATCATGCACATTTCCGCATCGGCCTGCACGCCCGGCGCACCGACCGTATCGGCGTCGAACTGCATGAACTGGCGGAAGCGACCGGGGCCCGGCTTCTCATTGCGGAAGACATAGCCGGCGCGATAGGTGCGGTACGGCAGCTGGATCTCGTTGAAATTCTCGGCAACATGACGGGCGAGCGGCGCCGTCAGGTCGTAGCGCAAGGACATCCACTGCTCGTCGTCGTCCTGCAGCGAGAAGACGCCCTCGTTCGGCCGGTCGGCATCCGGCAGGAACTTGCCGAGCGCGTCGGTGTATTCGAAGAGCGGCGTTTCGACAGGATCGAAACCATAATGCTCGTAGACTTCCCGGATCTTCGCGGTCATTTCGTTGACGGCGCGAATGTCGGCTGCCGAACGATCGACGAAGCCGCGGGGAAGTCTGGCCTTGAGCTTTTGTGGTTTCTTCTGCTTGTCGTTCATTTCCAAGGTATTCCGCTCGCTGTGACAGTGGCGGTTACCTAGCGGAAAGGGCCGGGTGCGGCAAGGGCGAAGGCCCTTGATCAGGAACACAGAATCGATTGAACGAGAGAGAATGGATCGAATGGCGGGAGCTACACGATGATTGCCGAGGCGCTTCTCTATGCTGCCACCGTTCCGATGACATTGAAGGCGCATCGCCGGTTCATCCGATACTCCGTCAATCTCTGGTCCCGCGCCGGCCGTTGCAGCCGGCAATGGGCGGAGCACGAGGAGCGAAGCCGGAACGCTGTGAGAAGTGCCATTGCGGAGTTGCGGCAGAGGAGGACGGCGGTCGTTTTGGGCTCGGGCCTGCTCCGCGACGTGCCGATTGAGGAATTAGCCAGGACCTTTGACACTGTCGTCCTCGTCGATCTCGTGCATCTTGCCTCGGTGCGCCTCTGGCTGCGGCTCAAGCGCTACAGCAATGTTCGGCTGATCGAGCGCGATCTCTCCGGCTACGACGAGCTTGCCACGGGCAAACAACCAGAGCCGCTGGCGTTCCTGAGTAGCGTTCCGTATCTCGACTTCGTCGTCTCGGCCAATCTCCTCTCCCAGATCGGTCGCGGCGCACAACGCCGCTACGAGGCGGAACAGGCCGGCGCCATGCCCGCCGATACCGTCGCACAACTGATCGAGGCGCACCGGTCGGCGCTTGAGGCAGCGCCCTGCAAGACATGCCTGGTTACCGATGTTTCCTATGCCGTGATAGACCGACAGGGGAAGGTTCATGACGAGACTGATCTGCTGCACGGCGTGGCGCTGTCATCGGTTCGGGCCAACTGGCAGTGGCCCGTGGCGCCACTCGGCGAAGAGAGCAATGGCTATCAGATCGTCCATCAGGTCGTTGCCGCGTACTAGCGCCAGCCTCCGCACGTCGGCCGACGCTTCTCTCGCCAAAGTGTATAAAGCGGGCTTGGCTTCTTCGCGCGCTGCACCTATTTTGACGATATGCGGTTTCTTGCAATCATAGCGATGGTTTTCGGCTGGTTTGCCTTCGGCACCATGTCCGCATGGGCTGGCTGTCCGACATGCCTGTCCATGCAGCCGGTCGCTGCGACACCCAGCGCCGAGCATCAGCATATGGCCGGCATGGATATGGGCGAGAAGGCCAAGTCGTCGCCGGCGCAGCAGGATCCTTGTTCGGCCGCCGTTATGGCGCACATGCCCTTCTGTTCGGCCTGCCTGGTCATTCCGCCATTGAGCGTCATCGCCGCGACCGGCAAGCAGATGTTTTCCTATCCTGCGCCCGGACCGGCTCACGCCATGCAGGATGCCCGCCCAGCACCGCTGGCGCCGCCTCCCCGGCTTGTCTGACGGTCTTCATGAACGCTGCGGCTTCGGCCGCGCATTGAATTCCAGTATCAGACAGAGGAAGGAAATCCCATGTCTCTGAAAGTTCTCGCCATAGCGGCCACGCTCGCACTCTCGTCCGCACCCGTCTTCGCAGAGGAGATGAAAATGGACATGAGCAAGCCAATGGGCGACCACGGCGCATCGAGCCACGCTTTTGCGCAGGCGAACGCTAAAATGCACAAGGACATGACGATGAAGTATATCGGCGACGCCGATGTCGACTTCGTCCGCGGCATGATCCCGCACCATCAAGGTGCGATCGACATGGCGAAAATCGAGCTGGAGTACGGCAAGGATCCGGAAATTCGCAAGCTCGCGGAAGCCGTCATCAAGGCCCAGGAGGCTGAGATCGCCGATATGCAGGCCTGGCTGAAGGCTCACGGCAAGTAATCGCAAAGGACGCCGGAGCACGAAGCCCCGGCGTCCGCCTGCACAAGGCCTTAATCAGCCCTTCGGTTCGAAAGGTTCCGGCCGTCGGGCTACCCCCTGCCGGGCCAGCATCCAGCCCGGATATTCGGGCGCGAGTTCGCTGACCTCGTCCAGCTTCTTCAGGTCGTCCACATCGAGCTTCAGGTTGACGGCCGCCAGGTTCCGGTCGAGCTGCTCGACGCGTTTTGCGCCGATGATGACAGTCGTCACGAAAGGTTTCGCCAGGATGTAGGCAAGCGCGACGGTCGCGACGCTTGTGCCGTGTTTCGCGGCGATCTCGCGCATCACGGCAACGCAGGCCCAGGCGCGATCCTTGTCGACCGGCGGGAAGTCGAACGAGGCGCGGCGTCCTTCCCCGTTGCCCGGCGCTCCCGGCCCGTACTTGCCGGAGAGAAGACCGCCCGCCAGCGGCGACCAGACCATTAGACCAAGCTTTTCCTCCTGCATCATCGGCACGATGTCACGCTCGAGATCGCGGCCGGCGATCGAATAGTACGCCTGTACCGTCTCGAACCGGGCAAGACCGCGACGTTCCGAGATGCCGAGCGCTTTGGCGATGCGCCACGCCTGCCAGTTGGAGACACCCACATAGCGCACGAGACCGCGGGATACGAGATCGTCCAGGGCTCGCAGCGTCTCGTCGATCGGCGTGACCGGATCGGTGGCATGGATCTGGTAAAGATCGATATGATCGGTCTGCAACCGCTTCAGACTGGCCTCGACCGAATCCATGATGTGGCCACGCGAGGCGCCGCGGTCGTTCGGCTTGTCGCTTATGGTGCTATAGACTTTCGTGGCGATGACCACGTCCTTACGGGGAACGCTGAGGTTCTTCAGGGCCTGGCCGAGCAGCTTTTCGGATTCGCCGAAGGAATAGACGTCGGCCGTGTCGATGAAGTTGACGCCCGATGCCAGCGACTTCGCAACGATTTCATCGGCGGCTTTCTGGTCGACGTCGGCGATCGAGCCCCAAAGGTTGTTTTCGCCGGCGGCGCCGAATGTCATCGTACCGAGGCAGATTTCCGAGACGAATAGTCCCGTATTTCCAAGTTGATTGTAACGCATGGTCGAAAATTTCCTTGTGACGACCGCAGGCTTGCCTACGGACAGATGAGTTCATTTTTTGGTTGTTGGCCTGCACATGACAGGAGCAGCCGGAATGCGGCCGCGTGGAAGGCACTATCGATGTAAGGCGAGGCGGCGGCATTTCAACATGCCGTGTACTCGCCTCACGGCTTTGCGATGCTCTTGTATCGCGGCCATCTTTCAATAGATTCAAACCAGATTACTCGGAGATGGGCGATGACGACCCGCATGCTGACGACCATCGGTTTCGATGCCGACGACACGCTCTGGCAGAACGAGCAATACTATCGGCTTACCGAGGCGCATTTCACGGAATTGCTGGCCGATTTTGCAAATGGTCCAAGAATTTCCGAGCGCTTGCTGGAGGCAGAGAAGCGCAATCTCCGGCAGTACGGTTTCGGCATCAAGGGATTTACGCTGTCCATGATCGAGACGGCGATCGAGGTCACCGAGGGCAAGGTGCCCGCCAGTGTCATTGCCAATATCCTCGACACCGGCCGCGACCTGCTTTCTCACCCCGTCGAGACCCTGCCGCATGTGCAGGAGACCTTGGCGGCGCTCTCGGAAAACTACCTGCTGGTGATGATCACCAAGGGTGATCTTTTCGATCAGGAGCGTAAGCTCGCGCAATCCGGGCTTGGCGACTTCTTCCACGCCGTCGAGATCGTCTCCGACAAGACCGCCGTGACCTACCGGCGGATCTTCTCCAAGGTCGGCGGTGGCCCGGAACGGGCGATGATGGTCGGCAACTCGCTGAAATCAGACATTGTCCCCGCGATTGCCGCCGGCAGCTACGGCGTCTTCGTGCCGCACGAACTCACCTGGGTCGTCGAGCATGTCGAGGAACCGAAGGACGCACCGCGCTTTCGCAAGATCGAACATCTCGGAGAACTGCGCAGGTTGATCGAAGGCCTGGGCTAGCCCCTCATTACTGCCTTGAAGGGAAAAGTGGCGACGGCGATTGCTGTTCAGCCGGAGCCGTGGGCTGCGGCGCTGTTGCCTGCGGCTCGACGAGAATGCTGTAGGGCGCGCCCAGGCCGCGGCGCGTCGACGCCTTGGAATAATAGGGCCGCAGCAGCCAGGTGGTGTTGTCCTTCACCGTGACGGTGTAGCTGGTGCCATCCTCATCGGTACCAAAGATCGCCTCCTCGTCGGGCGTTGCCAGATCGAAGATCGAAAGGAAGGCAAACTTGCTCTTGGTCGCAAAGCTGATCTTCACATGCTGGCCAGCCTTCACGGGAAGTGTGTAAACCCGTCCGTTGCCGAGCTTCGTCCAGCCCTTGAGCTCCATGGTTGCAGCCGGAAACTGCAGCTTCTCCAGTCGCTCGCCGGGCTGCAGCTCCGGTGACTGGCCGAACGCTACGGATGCCACCAGGCAGAATGCGACGGTTGCCGCGAGCGCCTTCATGGGCGCACCAGCGCATTGCGCATCGCCTCTACCTCGACGCGGCAGAAGCAACCTTCGATGTGATCGTTGACGAGACCCATTGCCTGCATGAAGGCATAAACTGTGGTTGGGCCGACAAACGTCCAGCCGCGCTTCTTCAGATTCTTGGAAATGAGAACCGATGTCGGCGTTGTCGGGTTGGCCATGACAGTGGCACGATCGACCACCTTTGGCCTATCGTTATGACCGGGCTCGAAGCTCCAGAAATACCGGGCGAGCGACCCGAACTCCTGCCTCAGTTCGATCGCACGGCGGGCGTTGTTGATCGTCGAGACGATCTTGCCTCGATGGCGCACGATGCCGGGATCGGCGAGGCAGCGTTGGATATCGCTGTCGTCGAAGAGCGCAACCTTCTCGAAGTCGAAGCCAGCAAAGGCAGCGCGGAAATTCTCGCGCTTGCGCAGGATGGTGAGCCAGGAGAGACCGGACTGGAACCCCTCCAGGCAGATCTTCTCGAAGAGGCGGATGTCATCCGTTACCGGCCGCCCCCATTCCTCGTCGTGATACTTGAGGTAATCCGGGAGGTTGGCGTGCCAGTGACAACGGCTCTTGCCGTCTTCGCCGATGATGATGCCCGTATCGCTCATGATCCCGCTTCGCTTTCGTGCTGCGAATCCGGCTTTACCATTTGCAAACTCTCTTTCCAAACCGAACGATAACCCTGACGAAAAGTTTATCTCTCGCTTCGGACTTGAATGAATTCAAATTTACGATTCGCTGGCGGGAACGGTGGCAGCGTGGCGGCAGGCGGCCGCTGCCGTCCGTGCATTTTCGGCCATTTGTAGAGAGTCCGTCCGATGATGAAATCCCTTCTGCTCGCCGCAGCGATGCTCGGCGTCTTTTCCACCGCTGCGCTCGGCGACGACCGTTATGCAACGCGCCCGCCGGTCGTGCTAAGCCCGGACCTTGCAGCCCCATGGGTCATGCAGCTCGGCGGCAAGGTTCGTCCCGTCGTCTACCGACAACCGGACTTTCCGAAACGCGGTCTGTTCACATCCGGCGTCTTCGGCCGCGCTCCGGCCGCCGTGGCGCAACCGGTGTCCGCCATCAATCCCGGCGTCCCAGTCGTCCGCCGCCAGCTTGAGCCGCAATTTCTGCCGCAGATCGTCACCTACGACACCAAGGAACGGCCCGGCACGATCGTCATCGATACCAACAGCCGCTTCCTTTACCTGGTAATGGAGGGCGACAAGGCGCGGCGTTACGGAGTGGGCGTCGGCAAGCCAGGCTTCGAATGGGCCGGCGTGCACAAGATTACCCGCAAGTCCGAATGGCCGGACTGGACGCCGCCAGCCGAAATGGTTGGCCGCGAAGCCGCCAAGGGCCACTATCTCCCGGCGCGCATGGACGGCGGTCCCGAGAATCCGCTTGGCGCGCGCGCCATGTATCTCGGTTCGACGCTCTACCGCATCCACGGTACCAACGCCCCCTGGACGATCGGCAACGCCGTTTCCTCCGGCTGCATCCGGCTACGCAACGAGGATGTCGTTGACCTTTACGAGCGGGTAAAGGTTGGAACCCGCGTCATCGTCATGTAAAGGCTCCCGAATATCGGGCGCGCGGCCAAGAATAGTTGCAATTAGACATCGCAGCTGTTTCATTCCGCGCCGACATCTTGAACTGGATCGAAGTTAGGGTAGCTTCGGTCCGGTTTTGCTTTGAGGGAATCAACCATGCTGAAATTCGCGACGGCTCTTGCGGCCACCGGCCTTCTGGTCACTTCCATGTCCGCATCGGTCTCGGCGCAGCCGATTACACCCGCTCACGATGGCGCGCCTGTCGTTCGGGTCGCCGCACCGCCGAAGTCGGTCAAGCCGCAGTTCAAGCGCCAGCGCGTGCACCTCATCACCAACGAGGCACCCGGCACGATCATCATCGATACCAACCACAAGTTCCTGTATCTCGTCGAAACCAAGGACCGCGCGACGCGCTATGGCATCGGCGTCGGGCGCGAGGGCTTCGGCTGGTCGGGCGTGGTGAAGATCGGCCGCAAGGCAGAATGGATGCGTGTTCGCGAGGCGGCGAAGGGCCACATCCTCCCGACCTTCCAGGAAGGCGGCGAGGACAATCCGCTTGGCGCCCGCGCCATGTATCTCTACAAGGGCGGCAACGATACGAGCTTCCGCATCCACGGCACCAACCAGCCGTGGTCGATTGGGCTCAACATGTCGTCCGGCTGCATCCGCATGATGAACAAGGATGTGATCGATCTTTACGATCGTGCGCCCGTCGGCACGAAGGTCATCGTCGTCGGCCCTGGCAACAAGCAGGGCGAAATCAGCTTCGAAGATCGCGGCATCGACGTGCTGCGGACGATTTTCGGCGGCTAAGCCAAGCAATTAGGCGGCCGGGCAACCGGTCGCCGATCTCAAACCGCGGATGCGGGGTCGCAAGCTCAAGGGCTATGCGATGCATGGGCTTTCGAGACCACCGGACGATCCGGCACCTCTAAGCCAGCGGCAGATCCTTTAGTTTCTCCGGCATATCTCCGCCGTAGGCCCAATCCAACAATTGCACCGTGTGAACGATCGGAATCGCCGTCCCTGTCGCGATCTGCATCATGCAGCCGATATTTCCGGTTGCGATCACACGCGGCTTCGTTGCTTCGAGGTTCCTGACCTTGCGGGTCTTGAGCGCATCGGAAATGTCGGATTGCATGATGTTGTAGGTACCCGCCGACCCACAGCAGAGGTGACCTTCGGCAGGATCGCGGACATTGAATCCGGCCGCCTTCAACAGCTGCTTCGGCGCCATCGTGATTTTCTGACCGTGTTGCATCGAGCAGGCAGAGTGATAGGCGACGATGATGCCCTTCGGCATCTGCGCGGGGAGCTCGAGCGATGCGAGATATTCCGTGATGTCCTTCGCTAAGGACGAAACGCGTGCCGCCTTTTCGGCATAGGCCGCATCCAGCCGCAGCATATGGCCATAGTCCTTGATCGTCGTGCCGCAGCCGGAAGCGGTAATGATGATCGCGTCGAGCCCGCCTTCTTCGAGTTCACGCGTCCACACATCGACGTTGGCACGTGCGCTCGCCAATGCCTGCTCTTCCCGTCCCATGTGGTGGACGAGCGAGCCGCAACAAACCTCTCCCTTGGGAACGACGACTTCAACACCAAGCCGTGTCAGGAGCCTGATTGTTGCCTCGTTGATCCCGGGATCGAGAACCGGCTGCGCGCAGCCAGTCAAGATCGCGACGCGACCGCGTTTCTCGCCGACCGGCGGGTGGCTTGCCACCGCGGCATAGGCGGAGGCGGGAGGAATGCGACGCGGCGCCAGCGCCAGCATCGCGGCAAATGGTTTCAATGCGGGCGCGCGCGCTAAAAGACCTGCGAACGGCCGCCCCGCTGACGACAGCTTGATCGCGAGGCGAAACCGATCGGGATAAGGCAGAACAGCAGCAAGGATGGCGCGCACGAGCCGGTTCATGAAAGGACGCTTGTAGGTCTTTTCGATGTGCGCCCGCGCATGGTCGACGAGGTGCATATAATCGACACCGGAGGGACAGGTCGTTACGCAGGCGAGACAGGAGAGGCAGCGGTCGATATGGGTAACGACCTCGGCGTCGGCCGGGCGCCCGTTTTCCAGCATGTCCTTGATCAGATAGATGCGCCCACGGGGGCTATCGAGCTCATTGCCGAGCGTGACATAGGTCGGACAGGTCGCGGTGCAGAAGCCGCAATGCACGCATTTGCGCAGGATCTTCTCGGATTCGGCAACGTGCGGGTCGGCAAGTTGGGTCGGGGTGAAATTGGTCTGCATGCCTCAAGCTCCTGCCATCTTCCCGGGATTGAAGATGCCGGCGGGATCGAATTTCAGTTTCAGTCGCTGCGAAAGCAAGGCCACAGCCTCCTGCTGGGGCTGAAAGGCCGCAATCCCAGATCGCATCTTTTCAGGTGCGCGGATCAATGTCGCATGGCCACCGCCCAGCGCCTTGATGAACCGGCGCAAAAGGTCCGCATCCGCGTCGGCCTCCATCCGCATCCAGATCAGGCCGCCCTGCCAGTCATAGTATGCGTCAACACCGGCTTCGAGGCGAAGTGCCGCGACCAGCTGATGGCCGGTCCCTGGGGCGACGGAGACGCGCCACACCGGTCGAGCCGTACCGTCGGCATAGGGCGCGACATCGCGGATATCTCTCCAGAGACGGACACTGTCTGCCTGCTCGAAGCGCGTGACGGATCCGAATGCCGCCATGGCTGCGGCGAGCTTGGTTGCCCTGGCATCGACTGAGCCGGGCAGGCCTTCGATCCTGAGACAGGTTCCCTCGCCTTCGGAGAGCGTACTGTCGAGAAATTTCCAGGCGACGGTCATCGGCAGATGTGCGGCGCCGGATACTTCGACCGGCAGCGCCATCGCCGCCGCCATGGCGTTGGCGGCCTCCGCATCGTTCAGCCCCGAGATGACGATCGTTGCTTCGGTTCTCGGCCGCGGTGGCACGCGGAAAGTTACATCCGTCAGGAAGCCCAGCGTGCCGTGCGAGCCAGCCATCAGCTTGACGAGATCCAATCCGGTGACGTTCTTCATCACGCGGCCGCCTGCCTTGATGATCTCGCCCTTGCCGTTGATGAAGCTCACGCCAAGCAGGCTGTCGCGCGCAGCGCCGGCGACGAAACGGCGCGGCCCTGAGACATTGGCGGCAAAGACGCCGCCGATTGTCGGCTCACCTGTCGTTCCCATGATCGGCCGATGGTCCATGGGCTCAAAGGCCATCATTTGACCGTTCTCGGCAAGTGCGGCTTCGATCTCGGACAACGGCGTTCCCGAGCGAGCGGTCAAAACCATCTCGCCGGGATTATAGGCCGTGATGCCCCGCAGATTGGACGACCGCAGGCGGCTTTCCGCCGCCACGGCGTTCCCGAAACCCGAGCGAGTGTTGCCGCCGCAGATCGCCAGCGGCTCGCCGGCCTCGGTGTGGCTGCGGACGATTGCCGCGGCCTCTTCGTCCGTTGTGGGCGATAGATCGATCATGCGGCCGGACGTCCCTCGAGCGGGAAAACCTTGGAGGGGTTCAGAAGCCAGGCCGGATCGAAGGCGGCGCGCGCCGCCATCTGCTGCTCCAGGTCCGCCTCGGAATACTGATGACGCATCAGGTCGCGCTTTTCGATGCCGACACCATGCTCGCCCGTGAGGCAGCCGCCCGCATCGACACAGAGCTTCAGGATCTCCATCCCCGCAGCTTCCGCACGGGCGGCATCTTCCGGATCATTCGCATTGAACAGGATGAGCGGATGCATATTGCCATCGCCGGCATGGAAGACGTTGGCGACGCGAAGCCCATAGCTGTCGATGATTTCAGAGGTTTTCGTCAGCACATAAGAAAGCTGGCTGAGCGGCACGGTTCCGTCCATGCAGATATAGTCTGCTATCCGGCCAGTCGCGCCGAAGGCGGATTTCCTGCCCTTCCAGATCAGCGCCGCCTCGGTTGCCGACTGGCATTCGCGGACGGTTTTCACGCCATGCTTGCGCGCGATTTCGACGATGCTCTTCAGCATGTCGTCCATTTCCGCCTCCGATCCTTCGACCTCGACGATCAATAGCGCCCCCACATCCAGCGGATAGCCGGCCTTGGCGAAGGCCTCGCAGATTTCGATCGCTGGCTTGTCCATGAATTCGATCGCGACGGGAATGATCCCTGATGCGATGATGTCGGCGACACAGGATCCCGCCTCCTCGGACGTATCAAAGCCGAAGAGGACCGGCCGCGCGCCCTCCGGTTTGGCAATCAGGCGGACAGTCGCTTCGGTGACTATCCCAAGCTGGCCCTCATGTCCGCAGACAAGGCCAAGCAAGTCGTAGCCTCCGGCGTCCAATGCCTTGCCGCCGAAATCGATGACGGTGCCATCGGTCAGCACCATCTTGACGCCGAGCAGGTTGTTGGTCGTCACCCCATATTTCAGGCAATGCGCGCCACCGGAATTCATGCCGATATTGCCGCCGATCGTGCAGGCCAGCTGTGAGCTCGGATCGGGCGCATAGAAGAAGCCGTCCGCCGAGACGGATTCTGAAATATTCAGGTTGGTTACGCCGGCTTCGACGACCGCCACGCGGTTGGCCAGATCGATTTCGAGAATGCGGTTCATCTTGGAAACGCAAATGACGACCGCATCCTCCTGTGGGATTGCTCCGCCCGAGAGTGACGTTCCGGCGCCGCGCGGCACCACCGGCACGCCATAGCGATGACAGTATTTCATGACCGCAGCCACTTCCGCGGTCGTCCGCGGCAGGGCAACAGCAAGCGGCATCCGGCGATAGGAAACGAAGGCATCGGTCTCGAACGGCATCAACTCGCGCGCCTCGTGCACCAGGCATTCCGGCGGCAGCAGGTCGATGAGATCTGCGACGATCTGCCTGCGGCGGGCAAGCACGTCGGCACGCGGGGCGAGAAACGAAATAGTATCGGACATGGCTCTCTCCCTTCGCTCCGACAGCGAAAACCGGAGACATCCTCTGCGCTGCCGGCTCAGTCGGGCTTAGCACTTTCCCGATTACGGCGCAAATGCTAAGCACTTATTCCAAAAGGATAAACAATCTAACGAATGACCAATCTCGGTGATCTCGAAATTTTCGCAAAGGTCGTTTCGACGGGGAGCATGTCGCTTGCCGGCAGGGCTCTCGGCTTTTCGCCGGCGGTCGTGTCGAAGCGGATAAAACGGCTTGAAGATCGGCTCGGCACGCGGCTCCTGCAGCGCACGACGCGGCAGATCTCCCTGACGGAGGCAGGCCAGGGCTTCTACGATCGCGTGCTTGGCATTCTCGCCGGCATCGAGGAGGCCGAATACTACATTTCCGGACGCTCGGCGCAGATGCAGGGCACGCTGAAGGTGACGGCGCCCACCTCGTTCGGACGCATGCATGTCGCCCCGCACCTGAAATCCTTCATGGATATGCATGCCGGTTTGGCGATCAATCTCGTGCTCAGCGACGAATTCACCGATATCATCGGCGAAGGCTTCGACCTTGCCATCCGTATTGCGGAACTGACGGACTCAAGCCTCGTCGCGCGGCGCCTTGCCCCCGTGCGTCGCCTGCTCTGCGCATCGCCGGACTATCTTGCCGCTAACGGCACGCCCCAGACCATCGAAGATCTTAAGCACCACCGCTGCCTGCCCGCCCACAACAACGATGCCTGGCGGCTGGAGGGGCCGGAGGGTCCGCTTTCCCTGCGGCCGGAAGGAATGCTCGTCACCAATTCAAGCGAGGTCATCAGGGAGGCCGTCATATCGGGGCTCGGCATCGCGCTGCGCTCCACCTGGGACATCGGCAGGGAGCTCCAAGACGGACGGTTGGTGCACATCCTTCCTGCCTACGAAGGATCGCGCAACGTGACACTTTCCGCGGTCTATCCCAGCCGCCAGTTCCTGCCGGCCAAGGTACGGCTGTTCATCGACTATCTCGCCGAGATCTACGGACCGGTTCCCTACTGGGAACGCTAGCTGTGGGTTTTCAGGAGGTTGTCCATTCGGGGCGGATTAAGGAGACTGGAGTTACACACTCAGCCTTGCAGGATCGCTCCGACTGAACATCCATGAGAACGCCGGTTTTGATGCCGCTTTGTCGAGAGGAGATGGCGCGCAACGTCGTCGACGACCGTTGTTCCAAAGCCCAGGCGGCAGGGTTTACGGCGTCACTTCAAGAATAGTTAGCCGCTGGGTCGAGCGGTTCTTGGCCCGTTCCCGCGCAGGCGGCCAAAGCGGAATGCATCCGGGACGGCCGAACGGACCATCAGCATCTCACCGATGGTTTCGTGTGTCAGGAGGCCGACAAGCCGTCCCGTATTGTCGGTCGCGGCGACGGCCGGAGCGTTTGCCTCCTGCATAAGACGCAGGCTTTCCTCCAGAGATTTGCGATAATGTATCTTGGGAATGTCGCTCCGCATTGCGCTGGTGACGGGAGCGGCTGGTCCCTTTTCCTTCAACGCCCGGATCATGTCGTCGCGGGTCACCAATCCTTCGAGATGGCCGGCGGAGTCGACCACCGGGAACTCGTGCTGCGTGGTGGCGAGCAGCATCTCGACCGCCTCGTCGAGCGTTGCGGACCGTTCCAGCCGGGCGAACTCCGTGACCATCACATCCCCGACCTGCACGCTGGTCGCCACCTGCCGGATCTGCGCGTTCTGTGCTTCCGCCGCCGCGGCGAGATAGACGAAGATGCCGATGAAGATCAGCAGCGGATTGTAGAAGAGCCCGACGAAACCGAAGACGAAGGCCAGCCCCTGTCCGATCGTGGCGGCGATCTGGGTCGCACGTGACCAGGAGAGGCGCGAGGCCAAGGCGGCGCGCAGGACGCGTCCGCCGTCCATCGGAAAGGCCGGGATCATGTTGAAGAGAACCAAGAATACATTGACGCCCGCCAGCCTGACGAGAAAATTCGTGCGTGGATCCTCGATCTCCGCCATCTGCTCGACGGCCGCCGGCCCTCCCAAAGCGATGAAGATCAGCACGGCGATCGCGACATTCACGAGCGGCCCCGCGATCGCGATTGCGAACTCCTGTCCCGGCTCTTCCGGCATGCGTTCGAGCCTGGCCACGCCGCCGATCGGCAGAAGCGTGATGTCGGGCGTGCGAATGCCAAAATACCGGGCGGCTGTGATGTGGCCGAATTCGTGCAGGACCACGCAGACAAAGACGGCAAGGATAAAGATAACGCCCTCCCACGCGGCCGCCGTGCCGCCGATCTGGTAGTGCATCAGCCAGATCCAGACGAGCAGAAGCAGAAAGGTGAAGTGAACGCGAATGGTCGTGCCAGCGATCGTGCCGAGATTCAGAGACCAACCCATCTTCATAACTCCAGGAAATGCGGGGGTGCACTATAAGCGCTTGCCGGGATCAGAGCACCTCAGGATGAAACAGCGACCTGTGGCTTACAATCTTCACTACCCCTAATAGAGATCTAGTGCGATTAATGCGCAATACCTTGTCGCCTTTTCCAGTCACCGCGACAGGCAGAATTTCAGGGTTGATCGAACCGGGAGATCGGATCCTAAGGACCGGCGCGGCGGACCTGGCACCCAAAACCCACTGGCCCGCTTAGTCTTGAGGCCCTGCTCACGAGGCGGGGGCTTTCCGCAGTCTTTCCCAGCCGCCAGTTCTTGCCGGCCAAGGTAGGGCTGTTCATCGACTATCTCGCCGAGATCTGCGGCCCGGTTCCCTACTGGGAACGCTAGGTGTGTGGTCCCGGAATGAGATGGTGCGGATTGATTTTGAAGATTGACGGGTCCCTTGTCCAGGCGTTGCAGATTGCTTGATAGGGCGTTCGCCATCGGAGCGCCTTGAGGTGTTTGGCGAA
>NZ_JACUZX010000041.1:0-18595 GCF_014851575.1 Rhizobium sp. RHZ02 | reverse complement strand
GATCCTTCGGCACCAGACTGTCGAGCGTCACCATCTCAAGAGCCGTCTGGGTGGGGGCAGGTTTCTTCAACATGTCCCAATGAATCACAAACCCCCAGACGGTGCCAGGGGTTTGTCAGCAATCTGGGGGCGCATCGTCGATGCGCCCCTTTTGCTTTTGGAGGTGAGATCACGCGACGCGGACGGGCGTGAATTTCGTGAGGATACGATCGGCGAGTGCAATCGCCTGGGCGCGCTGCTCGGTGATCGAACTCGACTCCCATGCAACGCCCCGCAGCGGATGGCCGATGGCGCTGAGATTACGGTGGACGAGCCCCTCCTCGTTGAGGAGATCGCCCGCCGGCGTCGCATCAATGCCATAGCCGGTGCTGTGAGGGCGAACCTCGCCGCTCGCGAGCAGGCTCTTCACGAAGGGGTCGGATACCTGGCGCCAATCATGCAACTGATGGCCACGACAATCGATCACGCCGTCGAACGGCACCGTCTCAACGCCTGTCGCTGTCTTCAGGCTGGCGGTAATCTCGCTGCCCTCAATGGCAAATCCAAGGATACGGGCGCGGCCATGCTCCAGCCGACCTTCCGAAATCACCCGCTCGATAATCGCGTGGCTTTCCGGCGCCGAGCGATGCACGGTAACGTCCCAGTAGGCCCTGAGATGCCGGGTGAACCGCAGACGCTCACGATCGCTGGCCCCTTGCCACAGCGAGAGAATATGGGGGCGGATCGCCAAGGGCAGCCCTTGCCAGTCTGCACCCTCAGCCGAAATCGACCGTCGTTCCGCCTTGACGCGCGACAACAGTTCGCGCGCGGTTGATGGCAACGGGCCATCGGCCAGAAAGTCGCGCGCTGCGTCGACAGTCCTGCGACCCTCCACGAACTGGCCACGGCGCGATATCACGCGGTAGCGGCCGCGATAACCCCGCGCCTCCATGCTGGCCACGGCATCGACCATCGACAGGCTCGAACCTATCAGGAGAGTTTCCTCGCAGCCTTTCAGACGGTCGAGCGCCAGTGCGTCCCACGGATTGGCTGCAAAACGCGGGTGACCGGCGAGTTGAGCCTCGGCGGCCGACAGGCGCGGTTGGAAAACGCCAAGGGCCAGCACGGCCTCATCCGCCTCCACAGAGGTACCGTCAGCCGTGGTAATGCGGATCCGGCTCGGCGTTGCCACCAGCCCGGATGCCGACGACCGGATATGCCTTAGCGTCGAACCGAGCCGCGCGTTCGCGACCGCACGCACGAGCTCGTCACGGACATAGGTTCCATAGAGGTAACGCGGCGGGCTGCTTGTGCCCGCCTCGGCGGGAGGCGTCCAGCCGTAGGCCGGGCCATTCTCGACGAGCCAGCGCGAGAGATGGCCGGGATCCTCGGGATAGAGGGAGAAGATTTCAGCCGGACCGTTCACCAGATGGGCCGGATCGGGTGTGCTGTAGGCAACACCCCGACCAAGCTCCTCTCGTCGCTCGATGATGGTGATCGCCAATGGCACTTCGGTCTGGTCGAGCAGCTTGAGCGCTGTCAGCGCCCCGGCGAAGCCCCCGCCGACAATGGCGACGGAGTGATGCGGAATACGATCGATGCGCAATAGACCTCCTCTCCCACCGGCGTCGGTGGGGCGTGATATGTCGGGATATGAGAACGGGCGGACGCCCTTATGCGATCAGCTTGTCGCGACTGCGATGGCGCCCATTCAGCAGTTCGAGGGCGTTTCGGCTGGCAATCAGCTCGGCTTCATGCTCGCTCAGTCCGGCCGCCGCAAAGGCTGCGGCCAGTCCGTCCTGCGTCGGATCGTGCCCAAGGATCGGCCAGTCGCTGCCGGTCAGAACATGGTCGGCGCCGACGAGACTGGTCACGAAGCGGATGAAGCGTGCTTCCGACGGCATGATGTCGATATAGAGGTGACGCCGCTTGCCCGCTGGCGCCTCCGCGAAAATGGACGGCAGTTCGCCGAAGGGGCCGGTCAGGGCGAGTGCCGAAATGCCGAGCGCGGTAATGACGACCCGAAGTTCCGGCAATTCATCGAAGACGCCCGACGTCACCAGCGAGATCGCGGCGGCGGCGTTGATCGTGCCACGACTTAAGCTGGTCCCGAGCCTGCCGAGGCCGGACAGCTGCGTTGAAAGCGGCTCGGGGTTGATGGGATGCAGGAAGACGGGAACGCCGAGCTCCGCAGCAACCCTCAGGATCGGCCGGGCTTCCGGCGCATCGATCAACCTGTCACCTCTCGCGCTGTCGAGAAATAGGCCGGACAGATTGAGGTCGACGATGGCGCGCCGTGCCTCGACCGCCGCCGCTTCTCCGCCGAAGGTGTCCACGGTCGCCAGCGCGAAAAGCCGATCGGGATGGCGCGCAACCGTCGCTGCTAGGTCGTCGTTCAGCTTGCGGCTGACCGCGCCAAGATCGGCATCAGGTGCCGCGACGATCGACAGCGCGACCCCGATCACGCGGCGCGAGATACCGGCCGCATCGCTATCTGCGATCAGCGCATCGATATCGGAGATCTTCGTGCCGATCCGTGCCCACAGCGGATCGAGCGGGCGACCGGGCGCGCGGTAGACCTCCCAGCCTTCGGGCAGGAAATGCGTATGGAAATCGACGATATCGAGCTTGCTCATGGTGGCTCCGTGGCGATCGCTGCGCGGCAGGGACTAGAAGACCTTACCTTCTTCCAGGTGTGTCGTGGTTCCGTTGATGTAGAAGTCACCGACCACCCTCGCCTTGTGCAGCAAGGGATTGTGATTGAGCACGGTGCGGATGTTGCGCCAGTGCCGATCGAGATTGAGATGGCGCGACGTCGCGGAGCCGCCGCCGAGTTCGAAGACGTTGGTTGCGGCCGCCAGTGCAATCTGCGAAGCCACGATCTGTGTGCGTGCAGTCGTCAGCGCGCTCTCGGTCAACGCGGTCTCCAGCGCCTGCGGATCGCCTGCGGCGAACGCGGCGGCCGTCTTGTCGAGCGCACGCGCGCTTTCGCGGATCAACGTGTCGACGGCAAAGGAGCCGGCGGCGATCTCACCGAGAATCTTCTGGACGAAGGGATCCGCACTGGCGGTTTCTGCCGCGCTATGGGCTGCCGAGCGGGCCTGGCGGCGCACATATTCCGTCCCTTCGGCGAGCGCGCCACGCACAGCGCCCGCCATTGACGCCGCAAGGTGCAGCTGCCGCAAGGTCGAGGTGTGGCGTCCAACGAGCGTGTTGAGGCCGCGCGTGGAGATTTCATGCGGCAGTACCTCGACGTCTTCGAGCAGAACACCACCGCTCGCGGTCAGCCGCTGGCCCATGCCATCCCAGTCGTCGAGAATGGTGATGCCGGGACGATCGACCGGAAGCAAAACGCTCACGAACTCACCGTCATCGTTCTTCGCACTGAATGACGCGAAGTCCGAGAACGCCGTGCCCGTCGCATACCATTTGCGGCCGTTGAGACGGTAACTATCCCCCGATCTCGTCAAACGTGTCGTCACCTCGCCCGGCCTCTTGGTGCCCTGCTCCGTATGAGCTCCGCCGAAAAGCTTGCCCGAGAGAACGCGACTGAGCTGTGTGCGGTCGATAGCAGTGCTGGGGCTGAGGATCAGGCTTTCGGTGAAATTGAAATGGCTGCGCAGCGCGTGAGCGACATTCGAATCCGCGGCGCCGATCGCCATGATCGTTTCGATGTAGTCGGCAACGGATCCACCCGGACCGCCGAGCGCCACAGGAATGCGCAGCGCCCCCAGACCTGCCTCCTTGAACAGGCGGAAGGCCTCGAATGGAAGCTCCCTTTCCAGATCGCGTCTTGCCGCCTCCTTCGCGATTTCGGCCGCCAGATCAGGAACTTTTGCCAATAGCGTCGAGAGATCGTTCACCACCTCCGCAGGTTTCGGGGTGGCGGACAGTGCTGAAGGAGCGGTATTCGGCATGCGGGAACCTTCTCGGCCGGAAAAAGAAAAGAAGGGACCCGCCATATCGGCGGATCCCTGAAGTCATGATCAGGCGACGGCGCGTGTCAGCGGCACGACATTGTCGGCACCGCCTGCGGCGCTACGCGGCACGCGACCTTCGACCGGATGGCTCGGATCGTTGAAGCCGGGCGTCGAGGGATGGCCCGTCGTGACAAGTCGGTCGACCAACGCCTCGTCCTCAGCGTCGAGCTTGACGTCGAGCGCGCGGATGTAGCTGTCCCAGTGCTCTTCCGTGCGCGGACCGGCGATGGCCGCCGAGATCAGCCTGTTGTTCAGCACCCAGGCGAGCGCGAACTCGGTCGGAGAGACGCCCTTGCGGGTAGCGTGGGCAGCGATCTCGGAGGCAATGGCGATCGATTCAGGACGCCATTCGGTCTCCAGGATACGCTTGTCGCCGCGACCGGCGCGGGTATCGGCGGCCGGTTCCTTGCCCGGCTCGTACTTGCCCGTCAGGACACCGCGGGCCAGCGGCGAATAGGAGACGACGCCGAGACCATAGTGATGGGCCGCCGGCAGCTGCTCGGCTTCGGCGGTGCGGTTGACGATGTTGTAGAGCGGCTGGCTTGCGACCGGACGATCGATGCCAAGTTCATCGGCCAACTGCGCGACTTCGGCGATGCGCCAGCCGCGGAAGTTGGAGACGCCGAAGTAGCGGAGCTTGCCGGCTCGGATCAGGTCGGCGATCGCGCGCACCGGCTCTTCCAGCGGCGCATCGAAGACAGCGCGGTGGAAATAGAGGATGTCGATATAGTCGGTGTTGAGACGGCGCAGCGAATTCTCGACGGTCTCGATGACCCACTTGCGGGAATGACCGCCGAGGTTCGGGCCCTTCTTATGCGAATTGACAAACTTCGTCGCCAGAACCCAGTGATCGCGATGCGCCTTGATGCCCTTGCCGACGACCTCTTCCGACTTGCCGTCGTGATAGACGTCGGCGGTGTCGATGAAGTTGATGCCCTGCTCGCGGGCCTTGTCGATAATGCGGAACGCGACGTCATCGGGCGTCGGGCCGCCGAACATCATGGTTCCCAGGCTGAGCGGTGACACCTTGAGCGCGCTGCGCCCGAGATAACGATAATCGACCATTGTATTCTCCTTCTTACTGAGCGTGATGGCAGGCGGCGGCGTGGCCGCTGCCGAACTGGCGGAATGCCGGATCGGCGGACCGGCAAATATCGGTGGCGAGCGGACAGCGCGTATGGAAGCGGCAGCCGGCCGGTGGATTGTGCGGGCTCGGCAGATCGCCTGATATGGGCGCGGCCTGCTTGCGCCGCGACGGATCGGGCACGGCGGCGAGCAGCGCCTGCGTATAGGGATGCTTGGCGCCCTTCCACAGCTCGCTCGTCGGAGCGCTCTCGACGATGCGGCCGAGATACATGACGAGCACGCGATCGGCGAAATAGCGAACCACCGAGAGATCGTGAGAGATGAAGAGATAGGAAAGCGATAGCTCCGTCTTCATCTCGACCAGCAAATTGAGGATCTGCGCCTGGATCGAGAGGTCAAGCGCCGAAACAGGTTCGTCGCAGATGACGAGTTCCGGCTGCAGGATGAGCGCACGGGCAATGCCGATACGCTGACGCTGGCCGCCGGAGAACTCATGTGGATAGCGATCGAGCGAATCCGCCGGCAGGCCGACATGGGCCACCATCTGCGCGGCGATCGCCTCGCGCTGCTTGCGCTCGCCGATACCGTGAACCGCGAGAGGAGCCGTTAGGATGGTGCGTATCGTCTGCCGCGGGTTAAGCGAGGCAAACGGATCCTGGAAGATCATCTGGATGCTGCGCCGGACCGACTGCAGTTCGCGCCCCGCCATGGCGGTGACGTCCCTGCCCTTGAAAGTGACGCTCCCCGACGATGGATCGACGAGCCGCACCAGCGACTTGCCGAGTGTGGATTTGCCACAGCCGGACTCGCCGACCAGCGCCACCGTCTCGCCTTCGGCGATATCAAGCGACACGCCATCGACGGCGCGCACGGTGCCAGCGGCTCCGGGATAATGGGTCGAAAGCCGATCAACCGACAGAAGCGACATTGGCGTTCTCCGCAATGGCTGGAACATAGGGGCACGCCACCTGCCGGCCGGCCGGCAGTGCGATAAGTTGCGGTACGACGGAGGCGCAGGAGGGCCGCGCGACCGGACAACGCGGACGGAACGAACAGCCCTTCTCGCCGGCAGCCGAAACGATCGAGCCCGGGATCTCCGAGAGCGGTCCGTCGCGGTAGTGATAGTCCGCCTTCAGCCGCGGCGAAGCCGACAGCAAGCCATTCGTGTAGGGATGGTACGGCCTCTCGAACACCTCGCCCGGAAGTCCCTCCTCGATCTTGCGCCCGGCATACATGACGACGACGCGATCGGCCCATTGCGCGACGATGCCGAGATCGTGGGTAATCAAAATGACGGCCATGTTCAGCTGCACCCGAAGATTATCGAGCAGCTGCAGCACCTGCGCCTGGATCGTCACATCAAGCGCCGTCGTCGCTTCATCGGCGATCAGCAGTTTTGGATTGCAGGCAACAGCGATGGCGATCATGACGCGCTGGCGCATGCCACCGGAAAGCTGGTGCGGATACTCGTCGATACGGCGGCGGGCTTCTGGAATGCTGACGAGATCCAACAGCGCAATGGCGCGCTCTCGGGCCTGACGCCGGTTGAGATCCTCATGAATGCGCAGCACTTCGATGATCTGATCGCCGATCGTCAGCACCGGATTGAGCGATGTCATCGGCTCCTGAAAGATCATGGCGATGTCGCGGCCGCGGATGCGGCGCAGGTCCCGTTCCGGGAGGCCGACAAGATCACGCCCGTCGAAGCGGATCTGCCCTTTAGCCTTTGCGTGCCGCGGCAACAGGCCGATGAGGCCGAGCGCCGTTAACGACTTGCCCGAGCCGGATTCCCCAACGATGGCGAGCATCTCGCCCGGATTGACGGAAAAGCTGACACCCTTCACAGGTTCGGCGGCCCCAAAACGCACTGAGAAGTCTGAAACCTCGAGGAGTTTCGTCATCACCGATCCTCCGAAAAGCGCGGGTTGAGCGCGTCGTTCAGACCATCGCCGATCAGGTTGAGCGAAAGCACTGTGAAGACGATCGCAAGACCGGGAAGCGCCGTCAGGTACCAGGCGGTGCGGATGACATCGCGCCCTGCCCCAATCATCGAGCCCCAGGAGACGCGGTTGGGATCGCCAAGCCCCATGAAGGAGAGCGCCGATTCCATCAGGATCGCGCTTGCCACCATGACCGAAGAGGTGACGATCAGTGGCGGCAGCGCATTGGGAAGGATCTCGCGGAAGATGATGCGGGAATGGCCAAAGCCGAGGCTGCGGGCAGCCTGCACATAGTCCTTCTCGCGAATGGCCCGGAATTCCGCGCGCGTCAGTCGCGCCACCGTCGGCCAAGAGACGATCGCGATGGCGATGGTCACGGTCGCTGTCGTCGGCTGGGCGATTGCCACGAGAACGACGAGCAGCACGAAGCTCGGAATGGTCTGGAAGATCTCGATGAACTTGACGAGGATATCGTCGATCAGACCACCGAAGTAGCCGGCGACGGCGCCGATGGCGATCCCCACAGTCAAGCCGAGCGCGGTGGCCGCCAGCCCGACGGTCAGCGATATCCGGGCGCCGTGAACGATGCCGGCAAGCACATTGCGGCCCATGGAGTCCGTGCCCAGCGGATAAGCAGGGTTCTGCCCGGGCCACAGGAAGGGGCGCGCAACCATCTCGAGCGGATCGCCGGGAAAGAGAAGCGGCGCCAACAACGCCGACAGGGCAACGAGCAGCAGAATGCCTGTACCGAAGAGTGCATTGTAGTTGCCGAGGAAGACTTTCAATTCCCGACGCATGCCGCGCCAGGCCGTACCCGAAACAGAGGCACGGACGTCGGGGGCGTGGATATGTGTCCAGCGCGGCTGCTTGGGCGCTTCCGGTGCTGGTTGATCGCGCTCGACCTTTTTCTGTGGCGCGAAGTCTATCGCCTGGCCGGCCAGTGTTCCAAGTTTTTGAGTATTCATCGGCTTGCTCCAATTCGAGGATCGATCCACGCCTGCAGCAGGTCGACGGCTGCGTTTGCGACGATCACGAGGAAGGAAGACAGGAGGAGAATGCCGAGCAGCACGCTGAAATCGCGCGCCATGACGGCTTCGAAGGCAAGGCGCCCGAGGCCGGGCCAGCTATAGACGGTCTCGACCACGACCGCGCCGCCCAGCATCCCGCCAAAGTGCATGCCGGCCATGGTGGTGATAGGGATCAGAGCGTTGCGAAGGACGTGTCGCGTCGTCAACACGAAGGGCGAGACACCCTTGGCGCGCGCGGTTCGCACGAAATCCTGCGACTGGACTTCGAGCATCGAGGCGCGCGTCAGGCGGGCATAGATCGCAAGGTAAAAAAGCGCGAGCGAGGTTGCGGGCAGCACCATGTAGCGCGCCCTGTCGAGCAGCGCCGGGAACCCGGTCAGCCGCGAGCCAATCGTGCTGTCTCCGCCGCTCGGCAGCCATCCAAGCTTGACCGAGAAGAGCAGGATCAGCATCAGGCCGATCCAGAAGCCGGGAATCGAATAGAAGAGCAAAGAGACGACGGAAATTATACGATCGGGAAGGCGCCCGGAGAAGGCGGCCATCAGCGAACCGAGCAGCAGTCCGACGGCAATTGCAATCGCCAATGCCGCCAGCATCAGCACCAGCGTGCCCGGCAGCCTTTGGCCGATCAGATCGGCGACCGGCATGCCGTAGCGCGGCGAAAAGCCAAGGCTGAAATGCGCGAGGTTGTTCAGATAGTTGGCAAGCTGAACAAGGATCGGGTTATCAAGCCCGAAGCGCTCGCGCAGTGCCGCCATCGTCTCGACTGTGGCCGAGCCGGATTCCGCGGCCATCACATCGGCCGCATCGCCAGGCGCCAGCTTCAGCAGGAAGAAATTGAGGATGACGATCCCGAGCATCGTGGGCACGGCCTGAATGATCGTCCTGCTGATCGTTCGACCGATCCGCCTGTAAGCCGACATGTGCCCCACCTCGCGATCTGAAAAGAATTCACCTCGTCTCGTCGCTCAGTAGTTGACTAATTCTGTGGGTTTTGTCAAATCCATATTGGTAAATATTTCCAACGATGCAGCCATTTGGCGTGCTTTTGGAAACTTAATACCGCATATCGACACTGCGTAGGTTTTCATCCCACTTCAAAGCAGTCACGGGGCAAAAATCTCTAAAGCAGGCTCGATCCGCGGAATGACACTGAAGCGGGCCGTGACGGCCCTGAATCACGAGGGTTGAACAAGATGTCACTATTTCCCGCACCCACGCGCCGCAGCTTTCTTCTGGCCTCGGTCGCACTCGGCGTCACCGCGACAGCACGGCTTCCCGCTTTTGCAGCCACCGCAACGCGCGGCGGCACGGCAACGCTTCTGCTGGCCGCCGAGCCGCCCGTCCTGACGACGATCGCCCATACGGCCTATAACGCGGTCTATGTCTCGCCGAAGACCACTGAAGGCCTTCTCACCTATGACTTCGACCTCAATCCGAAACCGCTGCTGGCCAAGGAGTGGACTGTCAGCCCCGATGGCCTGACCTACACCTTCAAGCTGCGCGACGGCGTGAAATGGCATGACGGACAGCCCTTCACCTCCGCCGACGTCGCCTTCTCGATCAAGACCCTGAAGGAAGTGCATCCGCGCGGCCGCAACACCTTCCTCAATCTCGTCGACATCGAAACGCCCGATGCACAGACGGCCATCCTCAAGCTTTCCAAGCCCGCGCCCTATCTGATCACCGCACTTGCCGCCTCCGAAACGCCGATCGTGCCGCGCCATATCTATGAAGGCACCAAGGTTGCGGAAAATCCGGCCAATCTTGCGCCGATCGGAACCGGTCCTTTCAAGTTCAAGGAATGGGTGCGCGGCAGCCACATCGTCTACGAACGCAACCCCGATTACTGGGATCAGCCCCGCCCCTATCTCGACCAACTGATCATCCGTTTCATTCCTGATGCCGCCGCCCGCTCGATCGCGATCGAGACCGGAGAAATCGATCTGGCGCCGTCGACACCCGTGCCGCTCAGCGACCTCGAACGGCTGCAGAGCGCCGAAGGGCTCGCCTTCGAGACCAAGGGCTACCAATACCAGAACGGCGTCAGCCGCATCGAATTCAACCTCGAGCGCCCGTTCTTCAAGGACGTGAGGGTGCGTCGCGCCTTTGCGCACGTCATTGATCGCAACGTCATTCTCAACACCATCAACTACGGCTACGGCGCCGCGATCCCCGGCCCGATCAATCCCAACCTCGCGAAATGGTTCGTGCCGGATCTCAAGACCTATCCGATCGATCTCGCCGCGGCCGAGAAGCTTCTCGATGAAGCAGGCTTCCCGCGCGGCGCAGACGGCATCCGTGCGCACATCAATCTCGACTTCGTGCCGAGTGGCGAAACCTATCCGCGTGGTTCGGAGTATATCCGCCAGGCGCTTGCCAAGGTGGGTATCGACGCCAAGGTCCGCAGCCAGGATTTCGCGACCTACACCAAGCGCATTTACACCGACCGCGATTTCGACTTCGCCTTCGAAGGCATGAGCAACCTGTTCGACCCGACGGTCGGCGTTCAGCGCCTCTACTGGAGCAAGAACTTCAAGCCTGGCGTCCCCTTCTCGAACGGCGCGGCCTACAGCAATCCCAAGGTCGATGAATTGCTCGAAGCCGCAGCGATCGAAGTCGATCCGGCAAAGCGTGTCGAGCAGTGGCGCGAGATCCAGCAAATCCTCGTCGACGACGTGCCCGCGATCGACATCGTCAGCCAGCCGGAACTGACCATCTACAACAAACGGATCTCCGATCACACCGTCGGCGGCGAAGGCATCGCAGGCAGCCTCGCCTTCGCCTACGTCGCAGCATCCTGACGCCAAACCAGCAGGAATATACTCATGACCATTCAACATCCCCCCGGATCGATCGTCGGCCTGCCAAAGTTTGCGGCACCCACCGACTTCCCGGAAAGCCCGCTATCCCAGGCGCTGAAGCAGCCCGTTCTCCTCGGCCTCTTCTTGCCGATTCAGGCCGGGGGCTGGACGCAATCGACGCTCGAGCGATCGACCGACTGGCGCTTCGATTACAACAAGGCCTTGACGTTGAGGGCGGAAGAACTCGGCTTCGACCTCGTCTTCGCGCTGTCGCAATGGTTGCCGAAGGGCGGCTATGGCGGCGTCTTCGACGGCCAGGCGCTGGATAGCTTCGTGTCGACGGCGGCGCTGGCGGGCCTCACCAAGAAGATTATGCTCATCTCGACCATGCATGTCCTTTATGGTCCATGGCATCCGCTGCATCTGGCAAAGTTCGGCGCGACGCTCGACCATATCACCGGCGGCCGCTGGGGCATTAACGTGGTCACCGGCCACCGGGCGGTCGAGCACGAGATGTTCGGCTGGCCGCGCATCGAGCACGACAAGCGCTACGAACTGGCCGCCGAATTCCTCGAAGTCGTCCAGCGCCTCTGGAGCGACAGCGAGAACTTCTCCTTCGAAGGCGAAAGCAGCTGGAAGCTCGGCGGCGGCTTCGTCACGCCGAAGCCAAACTTCGGCCGCCCGATCCTCGTCAACGCCACCGGTTCGGATGCCGGAATTGCCTTTGCCGGTCGCTATTCGGATATCGTTTTCATCACCAGCCCGACCGGCGCCGACATCAGCAGCGCACTGGAATCGCTGCCGGCGCATACGAAGCGGGTCAAGGATTCGGCAATCAGCGTCGGCCGTACTGTGCGCACGCTGCTCAATCCGATGGTGATCTGCCGGTCGACGGAGAAGGAGGCGTGGGAACTCGCCGACCGCATCGTCGCCCATGCCGACCAACGCTCGCCGCAAGGCTTCCAGTCGCTGAACTCGGATGCCCATGCCTGGAAGGGCCGCGATCCCCAGGATCCATACCGCGCCATCGGCGGCAATATTCGCGTCATCGGCTCGCCCGAACAGGTGGTCGATCAGTTCGTCAAGCTGAAGGAAGCCGGCGTCGACGGCCTGCAGCTCAGCTTCTTCGACTTCCGCGACGATCTCGAATTCTTCGGCACCGACGTCCTGCCCCTGATGAAGCAAGCCGGACTGCGCCACTAGGAGGAACGCCATGACAAGCCCAGCTACAACAGGCAATGCCGTTTCCGAAATCTGGTACACGCGCTGCCCGGTGCCGACGCCCGTCGGCCTTGCCGCGCAACTCGGCTATCTCGAGGAAAACTTCCGCAAGGACGGCGTGACGCTGAAGTCGATCATCGATTCACCCGACCGCAACATCCGCCAGAGCCATTTCAACCACACGCTCGACTGGTCGTTCCGCCATGGCGGCAACGTTCCGCCGATCCGCGCGCGCTCCGAGGGACGCAAGACACGCCTCGTCGGCATCACCTGGACCGATGAATTCCAGGCGATCATCACCCTGCCGGAAACCGGCATCAAGACCACGAAGGACCTGAGGGGGCGCCGTTTCGGCATTGCCCGTCGCCCGGAAGGCATCGTCGATTTCATGCGCGCCACCGCGTTGAAGGGGCTGCTTTCGGCGCTGTCGCTTGACGGGCTGGCGCTCGACGCTGTGGAGATCATCGATATCGCGCTTTCCGATTCCGTGCTCTCGACGCAGGAAGGCCCGTCTCTCTTCGGGCTGAAGCGCAGGCAGCCGTATGGCGAGGAAGTTGCAGCCCTCATTCGCGGTGACGTCGACGCAATCTATGTGAAGGGCACGGCCGGCATCAATGTCGCCAACCTGATTGGCGCCGTTGAGGTGGCCGAGTTCGGCTTCCACCCCGATCCCAAGATCCGCATCAACTCTGGCTCGCCGCGCGTTTTGACGGTGGACGAGCTTCTGGCCGACGATCGGCCGGATCTCGTCGCCCGCCTGCTGGAATCGATCTTCAAGGCCAGCGCATGGGCCGAAGCGCATCCCGAGGAAACGAGGCGCTTCGTCGCGCGGGAGGCCGGCGCCACCGAAGAGCAGGTTGTCGCCGCCAATGGCCCCGACATCCACAAGCACCTTGGCCTTGGCCTGCAGCCCGAACTGGTGGATGCGATCGGCCACTACAAGGACTTTCTGCGCGACTTCGGTTTCCTCGCCGCCGACTTCGACATCGCCGACTGGGTCGACCGCCGTCATATCGACAGCTTCAACAGGCGTGCCGTGGCCTGAACCGGGAGATTGAACAACCATGCTTCAGGAAAAAATCGATCCGGTGGACAAGGCACGACGGCTCGCCGTCGACTTCGCCGGACGCGCCGCCCATTACGACAAGACGGGAGATTTTCCATTCGAGAACTTCACCCGTCTCTTCGACGCCGGCCTGCTCGGACTGGTGACGGCGGCTGAGCACGGCGGCCATGGCGCCGGCCTTGCCGAGGCGCAGGCCGTCATCAGCGAGATCGCGCGCGGCGAACCTTCGACCGCGCTCGTGCTCGCCATGCACTACAATAGCCACTACAGCCTGCGCCGCTTCGCAAAGTGGCCGGACCACCTTGCCGAGCGGGTACTCACGGCCAATCGGCTTGGGCCGGCCCTGATCAATGCTGCCCAGGCCGAGCCGCGCATCGGCTCTCCCGCCCACGGCGCGCTGCCCGAGACCATCGCGCGCCGAGACGGTGACGTCTGGCGCATCAGCGGCCACAAGAGCTACGTGACAGGCATACCCGTGCTGAAATGGGTGTCGCTGCTGGCCCTGACCGACGAGGAGGAGCCGCGACTGGCCTCCTTCCTCGTTCCGACCGACAGCCCCGGCCTCCAGATTGAAAAGGCATGGAATGCCGCCGGCATGCATGCGACAGCCAGCGACGATATCATCCTTAACAATGTCGCCGTTCCACTCGAAGACATCATCGAAGCCCAGCCGGCTTCCGAACCGCTGCGCCGCGAAGAACATGCAACCGCCTTCTTCTTCTCGCTGATATCAGCGGTCTACCACGGCGTGGCGCTTTCCGCCCGCGACCGCGTGCTCGCCTTCGCCGCCCACCATACGCCGGCAAGCCTCGGCGCTCCGCTATCGACGGTTCCGCGCATTCAGGATGGGCTGGGAGAGATCGAAGTCCGCCTTGCAACCAATGCCCGATTGCTGCGCTCGCTCGGCGAAGACGTCGACGCTGGCAGGGTCGTTGGAATGGACGGCATGCATGTCCGCCACGTCGTCATCGACAATGCGGTGGCGATCACCAGCCTCGCTCTCGAGCTCGCCGGAAACCCTGGCCTCAATCGTGATTTCCAGCTCGAGCGCCACCATCGAGACGCCATCACCGCCCGCTCCCATGCCCCGCAGAGCCACATGATCCGGACGATCGCCGCCCGCAACGCACTCGGTCGTCTCGCATCACGATAGCGGGACGCCGATCTCCGGTTTTACCATTTGATTTCACAAGCACAGGCCGACGATGAGCAAAGACAGCGAATTCCTCTGGTACATACCAAACGACACGAGGCCGGGGCATCGCGGCGATTCCGTGGTTGAACATCACAACAGCCTGGCCACGTTGGCGGAACACGCCAGGGCGCTCGAGGAGCATGGCTGGAAGGGTGCGCTGATCGGAACGGGTTGGGGCAGACCGGACACATTTACCCTTGCCGCTGCACTTGCGGCACGCACGACGACGTTCGAACCGCTGATAGCGATCCGCCCGGGTTACTGGCGACCCGCGAACTTCGCCTCGGCCGCTGCCACCCTCGACCATCTCACTGGCGGGCGTGTCCGTGTCAACATCGTCTCCGGCCTCGACAATCTCTCGGCCTATGGCGACAGGGAGGGAGACCAGGCAGAGCGCTACGCTCGTACCAAGGAATTCATGCGGCTGGTGCGCAGGCTCTGGACGGAGGAAAACGTCAGCTATGACGGCGAATACTTCGGCGTCGCGGGTTCGACCGTCGTGCCGCGCATCGAGGCGCAGGCTGATCGGCGCCACCCGAAGCTCTATTTCGGCGGCGCTTCCGAGGCGGCCGAGCGCGTCGCGGCCACCGAAGCGGATGTCCAGCTCTTCTGGGGAGAGCCGCTCGATGGTGTCCGCGAGCGCATCGCGCGCCTGCAGGCGCTGAGCCGGGAGCTTGATCGAGATCTGCCGCCACTCGAGTTCGGGCTCAGGATCACCACGCTGGTGCGCGACACCACCGAGCAGGCCTGGGCCGACGCCGAAGCAAAGGTGGCAGAGATGGCCAAGGGCAATGGCGCCGGCTGGAGCGATCATCGCAGGGCAGTCGCGGTCGGCCAGCAGCGACTGTTCGACCTGCATCGATCGGGAGACGTCCTGGACGACAACCTCTACACCGCCCCCGGCAAATACGGCGGTGGCGGCGCCGGCACGACCTGGCTGGTCGGCTCGGCGGCCGACGTCGCCAAGTCCCTGCGCAAGTACGAGGATCTGGGCATCACCCATTTCGTGCTCTCCGATACGCCCTACCTCGCGGAGATCAAACGCCAGGGTAACCAGTTGCTGTCGCTTCTACGCAGGTGAGCCCTAAGTGAGCACTCCATTGCTGACGTTCGCGCAATCACACAAGATTCCGCGCAACACCAGCTCGTTACGCAGGAGGCTGCCCATGCAGCAGAGGCGGGTGTGTTCTCTGTTCCCCACTTTGTATTCGGCGAACACATTGAGACCAATTGGGGGTCGAAGCGAAGATGAGATCGCATCTGCGATAAGTGAAGCACAGTGTAATTTTAGCGGAATCGGGGTAAGCCCGCCCGGTGCCGACCGGCATCCTCCCCTTATCCCCAAGGGGATTTGTCAAAGACTCGGGCTGATGTACGCGGCATGTCATAACGTCTGTGGCGACCGCTGATGGGCGTGCATGACGGTGATGATCTCAATATCTCGACTGACGCGGTACGCGATGATGTAGGGAATATCGGCCAACACCACTTCGCGGGTGCCCTTGATACGGCCGGGTCGCCCATTTGCGGGTAAGTCGGCGAGCATATCCACGACCGTCACAATTCTGGCAATCACGCGCGCTGCCGCATCGGGATTGTCCTGCTCGATATGAGCGCCGATTTCATCAAGCCGCCGCAACGCCCGAAGCGTCCAGCGAATACGTTTCCCGCTCATGATTGGCGGGCAGACTTGACGTACTTCCCAACAACCTTCGCCACGTCTTCGGCGCTGGCGAATTCGCCGCGATCGGCCGCATCCAACCCGGCTTCGATCTCGGCAAGCTGCCACTCCTGCTGCTCAACGAAAGCTTTGATGGCCTCGGCAGCCATATAGGCGCGGGAGCGGTCCAGCTTTTCCGCAATCTGATTAAGCTTGCTCGCGGTTTCATCCGAAACCCGCACGGTAAATGCAGTGGTCAAAGCACCTGTCTTTTCCTTGGTTCACTTTTATTATTGGTGAACCACGATGGTTCGTCAAAGTTCTCGCCACACGTGTTTTCGGGCGATTATTAGGAATACGCGATGCCACCCTCCAGATTGAGCGGCGGCAATACATCGTTGTCGTTGAGTGGAATTTGGTTGCGGGGGCCTGATAGCACGGAGACTTGTAAAAGTGCCAGTCTTGATGGGATTCGAACAGAGATTTGCGCGTTAGATAAGAGATTACCGGTTCGGTACCTTCGTACGCGAAGGATCGACTGCGGCATACCCCCACTATGAAACACCTTCAGTCGTTTCTCACGCAAGCGCCGCCATCCGTTGGGTTCAACATGTCATTTGGCTTTTTACGCCGCGGCCGTGATCGCCAAAGCGACCTCGTTGATGCGGGTGCTAGGACTTTGGATAGACCGACGCGATAACTCGTGCTGTCGCGGCACCGGTTAAGAGGTAGGGCCTCGGCGGTGGCGGGACAGGAACTTGCCTTGTCCCGCCTCCCGAAACGCACTCAATGTCGCCAATAGCAGGAGATCATCCGCCACTGACGTGCCACGCGAAGGTCAATTGACGGCAGTTTAAGATACTACCCTCGCCCGGTTTCGATCGCCGCGCATTCAGACTCGACAGCATCGCTTTCGCCATCACTCAGCTTGCACTGCATCTACTGTCAGTCAGACCGTCTGGGCGATATCCCGCTCCCAGTACCA
The DNA here is from genome assembly GCF_014851575.1 of Rhizobium sp. RHZ02. Lineage (NCBI taxonomy): Bacteria > Pseudomonadati > Pseudomonadota > Alphaproteobacteria > Hyphomicrobiales > Rhizobiaceae > Rhizobium > Rhizobium sp. RHZ02. The sequence goes on along the minus strand of NZ_JACUZX010000041.1, from coordinate 1,651 downwards.
GGCAACATTATCGACTTTCGGTCATGCTTGCGGCTCTTGAGAAAACTGCGAATGGACCGGGCGTCTGCTTTTTCACAGGCAGCCCAAACGAAGGTGTCGCCACCGTAAGCAACGATCGCGGCTTTGGCCTGATCCGCAGGAATACCGCTCGCAGCCATGGGATAATGCCTACGATGCAACCAGCGCGCCTTGAGCGTGCTCTCGGTCGGCAGCGGCTGCTCCTCGCGGCCATCCTCCACTTCGATGATCGCCTCGATATCAGTCCCAGGCGCGGCTTCCGCGATGATGCGGGCGATCGCCGGCGGGGGCAGGATTTAATCATTACTTGCGATCCCCTCGATCGTCGGCGACCGGCATGTCCGAACCGGGCAGGATCAGGGACAGCCGCTTGGCGTCGGTGAAGACTTCAGGTTATGCGCCTTGCTCTTGCTGTCGCGCTTCCGCCAGCGATGCGACGATTGCGGCGATGGAGCGAAACAGGACGAGCGGGTCGTCCTTCGAGGGCGTGAAGCCTCGGCGCTGCCAGAACTGCGCCGCTTCGTGATCGACGGCGTTGACCATCAACGCCCGCCCGCCGATCAGAGCGGCGGCCTGGACGCAACGCTCAAGAGCATGTTTCACCAGACCTGTGCCGATGCCTATCCCCACCCATTCCGTGTCCGTGGCAAGCTGGCCGAGGAGAAGACAGGGAACCGGATCGGGCGGTTGCCCGGTGCGGATCGAGCGCGGGAGGATCGCAGGGACGACGGCGGTAGGCGCCAGGCCGTAATACCCGACGACGCGCCCGCCCTCATGGACGACGAGAACCGCCGTGAAACCTTTCTCCTGATTGGAAAGCGCGCGCGTCTTCAGCCAATGATCGAGCGTCGGCTTGCCGCAGGAAAATTCGGAAACATCATGCGCCGCCGTAAGCGGTTCTGGAGCCGATAAGGCCACGGCTTATTGCTTCGGCTCGTAATCAACTTCCCACGGCGCGGGCCGCCTGACCAGTTCCACCATCTCCGGAACAGGAGCGACCGGTAGGGACAAGACACCCAGGAAATCGGCAAAGCCTTCAGGGCTCATGCGGATGAGCCCCTGCTCCATAACGACTTCCTCTGCGGCGCGCACGGCCGCCTCCCGCACAAAATCGGTGCGCGAGCGGCCGCGCAGGCTTGCCGCGCGATCGATCATTGCAACATCTGCTTCAGGCAGACGCATCGAGATCGGATATTCCTTGCGTTCGACAGGGGCGGCCATGACATATCTCCTTTACGAGGAAAATAGCGATTTGTAGCGCCAAATGCAATACGAAACTATCAGTCTCGTTCACGGGTTCAGCGACTCTACGAGACGCTCGAGGACGATTCCGAGGAAAAGTGTATTGAAGCGGCGAACGTGATCCGTTCGCTGGTCAAGGACATCATCCTCACGCCGGTGAACGGAAAAATCGAGATCGACGTTCGCTTCGATCTAGCGGGGATCCTGACGCTTTCGGTCAAAAAGGAAAACCCCGCAGCGTGTGCAGCGGGGTCGCAAGTAAATTTGGTTGCGGGGGCAGGATTTGAACCTGCGGCCTTCAGGTTATGAGCCTGACGAGCTACCGGGCTGCTCCACCCCGCGCCAAGTGCAAAACCCTTTGGGTTTTGTCACGGTGCGTAAACTGCGAAGC
>NZ_JACUZX010000040.1:0-28627 GCF_014851575.1 Rhizobium sp. RHZ02 | reverse complement strand
CCTCGCCTCAAACCAAAAAGTCCAAGGAACCAATCAGCACCAAAGCCAATCTTAAAAGAAACTTGAGAGCGAAGGACTTCGTCGCCAGCAGCGCCGCCGCCCTCGTTCAGTGAGGGGGCTTATAGATGCCCAACCAGATCGCCGTCAAGCAGGACTATTGGAATCTCGAGACAATTCGAACAACTGATTGAACTTACGGGGTAATTTTCTGAATGGCCCCCCGTCGCTCACAGACCTCCGGTCGTAACATCCCGGATCTGTGTTGTGGACGCTCGCCGGGGTCCTTGGATGGAGCCTGGTCCAGAAGAACGGTAGCTCCCTCAAGTGGAAACCGTTCGGGCCTGACGATCGAAAGCCGCGGCTGACAGTAGAATCTCTCCTTGGCATCGCTGTAGCCCATGACAGCGACTTCGCGCACCTCACCGCTGACAGAAGGTCAGGTCTCCTCTCAAAGGGAATTTGGAGCGTCAGTGGAGGTTCAGGTCAGATCATGGTGACGATGAAGCCGTCTATAACGGGAACTTATAAATTCTTTGCAATTCAAATTTGTGGGAGAGAACAACACCACGATAGATAGCAGGGGGAGCATGGGCGATGCCGTGGGGGCAATGCTCAATCATAGATAGCAAAGGGGGATCCGTGCACGTTTCAAATAGACAATGTCATTGGTAGTTTTTTCATTCAGGTAGAATGAGCACCACGCTTCTGCGCAAACGCACATTGCTTCGCAGAGCCTTTCACGAAAACTGGGTAGGTAGAGCCGTTTCTCGGCAATGATGACCTGTGCCCAATCGACAGAAGATTGGACTATTTATGAATATTAAGATGATCCTTGTGAGCACGACCGCGGCCTTGGCTGCCATCTCAAGCGCCCAGGCTGCTGACGCCATCGTTGCTGCCGAGCCGGAACCGGTTGAATATGTCCGCGTTTGCGACGCTTACGGCAGCGGCTACTTCTACATCCCGGGCACCGAAACCTGCCTGAAGATCAGCGGTTACATCCGCTTCCAGGTTAGCGCCGGCCCGAATGCCAGCGCAACCACCGGCAATGGCACCACAGTCGCCAACGACTCTGACTGGGACGCTTACACCCGTGGTCAGGTCCAGTTCACCGCCAAGTGCGACACCGAATACGGCCCGCTCACCGGTGTCATCGTCCTGCAGACGAATGCCGACAACGCCAAGTCGCAGGCGGCTTTGCTTGACTCCGCCTATATCGATATCGCTGGCTTCCGCGCCGGTCTGTTCTACAGCTGGTGGGACGATGGCCTCTCGGGCGATACCGACGACATCGGCAGCAAGGTCACGCTGCACAACTCCATCCGTTATCAGTACGAAGCCGAAAACGTCTACGCCGGCATCAGCGTTGACGAGCTGGAAGATAGCCCGTTCTACAACAGCGAACAGCCGAACAACGTCGGCGTAGCAGTCGGCATCGGCGGCAAGGCTGGGGTATTCAGCTACCAAGTCACAGCTGGTTACGACACCGACAACGAAGCCGGCGCAGTCCGTGCGATGGGTACCGTTGCGATTGGTCCGGGCACCCTTGGCCTCGCAGCTGTCTGGGCGTCCGATCCGGGTGCTTATTACTCCACTTCCGAGTGGGCAACTGCTGCGGAATACGCAATCAAGGCGACCGACAAGCTGAAGATCACTCCAGGCGTTCAATACTACGGCGGGTACCGCGTCGTTAACGCCGCTACCGACGCCGCCTTCTCGGACAACGACGCTTGGAAGGTCGGTGTGACGGTTGACTATCAGATCGCCGACAACCTCTACGCCAAGGCAGCCGTCAACTACCTCGACGGCGACAACATCGACGACGTCACGACGGGCTTCTTCCGCCTCCAGCGGGCATTCTAATTAAGAACGGCGCCGCGTTTTCCACCTCTCTCCGTGGTTAAAGTCGGGGGGAAAGGCAGCGCGGCGCGGCACTTGGAAGTCTCTGATCGGGTGGACCTCCGGTCGGATGCCAGGGGTGGCCCGGGTTCCCTGCCCGGCCACCCCTTTCATTTTGAGGACGAAGCTATTCGCGAGAGAACGTCTTTCCAACGCGTCGCCGCCAGCACACGTTCATTGGCTTGTGCGCTGCCTCATCATACACGGCGCCGCAGCGTCTGGACGACGCCTGAGCTGGATCACGAGGTTTGCGCAGACCCGAACGCATTGGCTTTTCTTGGGTTAGCAGTGGCCCGGAGCGCGAAGGTGTGGTCATGCTTCATCGTCACGAAATGTAAACGAGAGTTGTTTTGCTTGAGAGCCTCGATCGTGAGGCGTATTGTCCGCAGCGCTGCCCACTCTCGGGCACTGCTCATCAATCTAGGCCCCACCCTATTGGGGCCTCTTTTTTTCAACTTGCTCGTCGTAACCCGGCGATGCCATCCGGTAAAATACGAAGACCCAGTTCGTTGGCGGCCGTGACAATGCGGCCCGGGCGTCATCAACTTGCGCGTAGCATTTGCACCGAGGTCATGAATGTTAGCCTCCGCACCCGCTCAAAGCACGGTCTTTCGTTGCTGCCTCTGCTGGTCGAGTCTCCAGCAAGGGTCGTGAAGCTGGAACACTTCTTGCTCGGTTAATGATGTGTTTACCGTGCGGAGGCGTTTTGTAATGAAGTGGCACAGAAGCGATCATTTCGCTCCCCTGATGCTGGTGATGGGTGGTCGGGAAAAATACAGGCTCGTCGGGTCCCTGAGAGAGGTTGCGGAAGCCCTTATAGGTGAATGGCCATCCGACGACGGAGAAGAGTACATGGAGGCCGTGAAGGTCTGCCTTGACGCAATCCATGGAAAGCTGTCGGCGCAGGAAGCACGCGAAGCACTCATTCGGGCTGCGGACGAAGCGGGAATTCCAGTAATCCGGGCTGTTCACTGAACGCGTCTCAGAGCTGCGCTCGAATACATCTCAAAAAAGTAATGTAGCGATCTCTAGCCTGGACGCCATCTTACGTATAAGTCAGCCGCAGTGGTTAAATGGTGGATTGAAATGCATGATGAAATGGTTTTCGTTGAGCACGCGAAGCTGCTCACTCTCCTCGCTAATGAAAAGCGGCTGCTTATTGCTTCCCATCTTCTCGGCGCCGAACTCAGTGTGAATGAACTCGCAGACAAGGTGGGCCTCTCGCAGTCGGCCCTCTCCCAGCATCTCGCAAGATTTCGTGCCGCAAGGGTAGTCACCACGCGACGCAAGGCGCAGACAATCTACTACTCGACATTAGACGACAGTATTCGTAGGGTCCTGGAAGCCGTAGGAGAGATCTTTGCGCGGGACGCCGGTCCGGCTGCCAAGTCAACATAACTTCTGGATGCCATACTCTTCTCTCAAAGGCCAACTTGCGGACACGTCGAGCTACGGACATTCTATGCAAAGCGGCAAACGAGAGGACCAACGGTGCCGGACGCAAAGCACTTATTCGTCACGAATATCTCGGGTGAACGAATGCCTGACCCCGGCCTGTTTACGTGGGACATGAACGCGGACCTCGTGTACGCGGACGGTGCCCTCGCCGCGTTGTTCGGTCTCGATCCCGCGGAAACTGAACGGGGATTGCCGGTACAAACCTATCTTGATCGTGTGCACCCCGACGACTTGGCTGTATTGGCTAAACAGATCAGCGACGCCATTGTCGCGCAACACCCAACGGTGCAGCACTATCGGTCACAAAAGGCAGATGGATCCTATGTTTCGGTTTCCGCCTTCGGCCGATGCTTTCGGGATCGCAAAGACAATCCGATCCACTACGCTGGAATTGTGGTGCCGGACGAAACGTCCCCACCCGTTGGCGCGGCTCATTGAGATGCGGCTACTGCGCTGATTGCACCAGGCTTTTCCGCGCGAGATCACGCAGACCGTAGTCATTCGCTATAGCAGCTGCCAAGTGTGGCCATATGGATTTCGCAGATCATCGCCCGCTCCGTTTCTGGCTGCCGTCGAGTTCCAGGCATCAATGCGAACCGTACGGATCGCATTGAGCATCGACTTGCCGCATTCACCGCTGCGCACGACATGCAATCTACGCATAGCTGAGGTCCAGTCTTCGCGCTGCAAAATTGGTCCGACCAATCATATATAAGCGACATCGAAGTAATCGAAGCGCCACGGACTGGCAGCTGACTTCGAAAACCCAGGAAAGGGGATTTATCATGAACATCGCACGCTCTTTTATCAATTGGCGTAAGTATCGTCAGACGGTCTCCGAACTGGGCCGCATGAGCAATCGCTCACTCCATGACCTTGGCATTAATCGCGGCGAAATCGAGCGGATCGCAAGAGCTGGCGCTCGCTAAGTCCGCGAAGACAATGTGCAGTTTGAAGCGCTCGTCCTACCAAGCGGGCGCTTTTGTTTTGCCCCGGCAAAGGAAAGAGCCAGAGCGGCTCTCGTATGGTCACGCCACGTAGCTCTGCCTATGCTTTGGGCGAAAATCGCACATGAAAGACGCGAGCATCCATCTCTTGGGAACCGTCGATTGTCTAGAGCGCCCGCTAGACTTCTCCGACGAGCCAGTCCCGAAAGGCGACTATTTTGCGAGAGTTTTGCCGTGTTTCCGAATAGACGAGCCAGAACTTCCCATGGCGGCCGGTCAAATCAAACAATTGCACCAAGCGACCTGACTGAATTTCGGTCTGAAAGAACATAGGCGTAAGAAGAGCTATCCCCTGTCCGGAAATTACGGCCTGGCTAATCGCGAGCTGCGTATCAAATTGGAAGTTCTGAGAGAATGACGGTTTTGGGCTGTCGACGCCCGCTGCATTAAACCAGTCCAGCCACCAATCATCCCTCCAGTCGAGCAATGGGTGTTTCAGAACGTCAGAAGGGACCCTAATTTCACCCGCCGCCTCCAGGAAAGCCGGACTACAAAACGGGGCGAACTCCCGATCCATTAAGGGGTGAGCCTTAAGGCCAGGCCATTTGCCATGCCCCTCCCGGATTCCCACATCGAACGGCTCTCGACTGAAATCGACCACTCGGCTCATCGCTTTCAGTTCAATATCGAGATCGGGGTTGGCATTTCGGAAGCGGCCCAATCGCGGAACCAGCCAGTTGGATGAGAAAGTGCTCGTTGCGGTGATCGAAAGCACTGTGTCCGCCCCTCGGCGAAGAGACACCCGATAGGCTTTCACCGGCCGCACGATGTTCTTTAGCGCCTGAGGTCCGATGTCCTCGTAGCCAAGAGGCAGCTTCTGTTCCACCTGCTCATAGACAGCGCTAGAAAGGCAGATTCCCCCCGGCTCCGCGAGTGCCTCAAGGCGGACTGCGACATTCACACCATCACCGAAGAGATTTCCTCCGTCGACAATCACGTCCCCAAGATTGATCCCGATGCGAAACCTCACCTGCAGACCCTCTGGTAGGTCGAACGAGCGCCCAGAAACATCTTCTTGAAATTCAATCGCTGCTCGCATCGCTTCCACCGGGCTCGCAAACTCAGCGAGAAAGCTGTCACCGGCTACAGCGAATATTCGACCGGAGTGCATTGAGACCAAGCCCGCAATCGCAGTATTGCACGTATTAAGGGCCGCGTGGGTGCGCTCCTCGTCCACCTCCATGAGGCGACTGAACCCGACAACATCGGCAGCAAGAATGACGGCCAATTTGCGTTCCATGGAACGCAAGATAGCTGACTACGCACTGGAAAACCATTACGGGAAAAATACGAGAATCGCGAATGTTGAGGAACCCACCTCGTGTCAGCACCCCTTCCGCTCAGCGGCGCTCGTAAACTCGGCTCAGCCTTTGTTGGTCATCAGTTCAAGGCCGAATACTCGATGGCGGCTGCCACCAACTCAAGCACCGCAAATCGAGATGCGTTTCTTCCGATCTGTTACGTCGCATATGCAACGAAAAGTCGGCGAATGTCTTTCGGGAGCCGGACCAGGATGCGTTTGGGAAAAAGCTACCGTTTCTCGCAAATCGCGGGACAAGCCCGATAAGCGACATCTTTGCGGGTTCCCTGTGAGGCAGGCTCACTTTGATGTTAGCTGAGGAACGGTAAGTAAGCGGGCCTTTGATAGCGCCTGGCGGGCCATCTCGGCAACCTCGCCGTCGCGTTCTTCTGCAGCTTGCTTTTGATCCTTGTGTTCATTGTACGCTTGGTCAGGAGATGGTGTGCTTCTCTCCAACCCCGTCTCGATGCCAACTTCCTCCGCAGAGGTCTGAGAAGCGATCAAAGACGACCCAATCAACAGAACGACACTCGCGAAACTCGACATGCGCCCTCTCCGCTGCCAGTTGCCACTCCGTAACACTATCGACGTGTGATCTTGGCTAAATTAGGATCTTGAGATGCTACTGACGTACTTCCATGATTTTCCGCGTTTGTAGGTCAGGTCTGGTTCTGTCTGGACCGAGTTGCAAAACCATAACGGGTCAATCTGTCAAGGCATGTGCGGGGCAGACGGACGTGTCCCGCATTGGCTGAAACAGCGTGATTTCGTCCTGATTGGGCTATCCCGCAGACGATGCATCTTGCAGCGACTAGTTGTCCGCGGCCGCAGAACCGCACGCAAGTGCCCGAAGATTAAAAAACGCCGTAAAGGTACTGAAAGCGTCGTCGGCCGGGACGTCCCCGGTTCTGAAGTCGCTCTTGCTCAACCCGCATCATATCGAGAAAGCATTCGCCTTAGCTGATCGTTTTGCAAACGCAACTTTTGAGCCAATTCCTGTCTCAGCTGATTGATTTCGCTGTTTAGCACTACGCTTTCGGAAACGAATGCTGCTTCAGGCGATACCTGCACTGTTTCGATCTCGGCAATCGGCAAAGAGCGCCGTTTCACCTTGGGCCGTTCAACGCCTGAAGCGCTTTGCGCCGACCTTACCTTGCGAATACGCTCGACCCCGGCTTTCCGGCCTATTGCGATTGGCGTGGTGGCTGCGTTGGCATCGCTCGTCAACAATGTGGCCGGTTCGGTCGACTTTCCGCTGCCGTTAGCATTCGCGCTGATAGCATTTCTGGCATTAGCTTCAGGTGCATTCGGCACTGCAGTTGAATGTGAGAGTTCCGCTCGCAGGCTCAACCTGTCCTTCGTCACAAGCCTTATTGTCGTTGCCAGCACGGGCTCGGCGTCGTTGGCCAGAGCAAGGCGGGAAGGCGCCACAATCCTCTCTTGCGGCTCGGATCGTTGGACGCTGCCATCGAAAGGAGCGGCCGACGGCTCAATGGAAGCCTCTTCAATGAGTTGGGGAGAATCCTGGAGTTCAGATTCCTCGGTGTCAGGAAGCGTTATGGCTTCGACGTCTTTAGCGCCCGGATGCGGTATCTTCGAAGTCTCGTCCTCGAGCTCACCACGTCCTTCTGAGTTACCACGGGATACCAACCCAGTAATCAGTTTCCACGCTGATCTCATCGATCCGCCTCCTCCGACTCGGTGTTGCAAGAACATAGTACCGGGCCGGAGACCGGGCTTGCAATGCTTGCCCGGTCATCAGTCTCATCGTTGTGGAAAACCCGTGATCCTGTTCACTCAAGCCATGCCAAGCTTCTTCCGAAGGTCAGCGTTCTCTGTGCGGAGCTTCTCGGACAATGCCCTTCGGAGCTTCTGATTCTCTTCCTCGAGCTTCAGAAGATCCGCAAAGTCGTCCGACGCTGGCTTAGGCGCCTCGGCTTTCCGCCGCCCACGCTTCTGAGGTTGCGCGGTTTCCTTTGATTTGGTCGAGGCGATTTTATTTCCCGGAACGGGCGTCGCCGAAGCAATGGCCTCACCCTTTTCCGTGTTCTTCCGGCGGCCGCCACGTGTCTTCTTCGCGGGCGTACTCACCGACGTGGCTACAGCCGCTTCAGCGACGGTCTTCGACTTTCGCGGTGCGCGCGACTTCTTTACTTTAGGTTCATTCCCGGCTGCCGTGTCGTTAGTGACGGTGGCTTTGATTTCGTCAGTCATGTGAAACTCCTTGATGGGCGAAATGTTTGACTGTGCAAAGTCCCCGCAATCATATGCGCAGTTTTCTTTAAAACTTGTTGATAATGACATTCGGGTACCGGTCGCGGAACAGCCCTCAATTCCACTACCTAAGCAAACCAGTTCGCTCGACAGAAGAAGAGCCACACAATTCCTGCATTTACAATTGGATACTTCCAAGAGCGAATTGCAAAAAAAACGTCGCTACTTTTTCGTCAGCGACTCGCCGAAGGCTGAAGGCCCGCCCCCCGCGCGCCAGAATCTTGTTTCAAACCTCTCCTCGCTCGCTCATAGTCCCTTCATGGCAATCGATTGGCGCGGCGCTGGGGCAAAGTCGAGACGAGCATTTGGGCATGGACGAAATCTCGAATGCCAGTCGGACTTGAGACTCTACGGACGCAAACTTTCCTTCGGATGAGTTGGGCGATCGGGTGCCTAAACGCGACGTCAATGGTGGAGGATGGAAATGAGCGATCACGTCTATAAAAAGGTGGAGCTTGTCGGAAGCTCGAAAGTCTCGGTGACGGAGGCAATTGAGACCGCTATATCACGAGCGTCAAAGACAATGCGAAACCTCGATTGGTTTGAGGTTGATCAGATCCGGGGCCACATTAAGAACGGCTCGGTGGAATTCTATCAGGTGGTCATGAAGGTCGGCTTTCGAATAGACGACTAGGCATTGGCTATAGTCACGTTCCCGCTGCAAACGGATGCAATTCACTCATGGCTGCGCTGGTTGCGGCTCAATATGCGACGCCGTTCCACATAACAAAAAACCGATTTTCCCTGAACAGTATCGACGATGGCGCGCCAATGCACAGGGAAAAGAAGCACATCGTGGTTGCGTTTTAGCCTGGCGCCCGTTTGAAGGGTCGCCGGGCTGTGGTGGACGGTGGGAAACATCGTTACACAGTACGATGCCAGATTGATGATTTGACTTTGGCTTGCACCATGGAACTGGTGCGCGCCAGACCACCTCCCGCGGCACATTCTCCGGGCTCTGTCTACGGCGAGAGAACCGGCTTACATGCACTGGCGGCCGAGCCTCAATCCTCGAACTTTTCCGTCGTGTCGGCCTTGCCCTGCACCCAGTAACCGGATGCGCGCAACCAGTTGGCTGGATGCTTGCGTTCATCGGTGAGATAACTGCGAATGCGCCGCGTAACCGAGCCTTCCGCGGCGATCCAGACAAAAGTTCCAGGTTCGACGGCTATGTCGCTTAGGCGGTCGATCAGACGGGCAGGATCGGCCGCATTCTCTCGATAAATCCAATGGGCAGTAAGATTCGCTTTCGTCTCGAAGACCTGCTCGTCCTCAGAGCCCGGCACGGCCACGACGCTGGTCACCAACGTACCCAATGGCAGCTCCTCGATACGGCGGCCGATCGAAGGAAGGGCCGTTTCGTCTCCGATCAGCAGCCAGGAGCGGATTGGTCCTGATATGATCTGGGAGCCGCGGGGGCCGCCGATCTGTATCATGTCGCCCGGACGAGCATTGAGTGCCCATTGCGTCGCCGGACCGGCATCGTGAACGGCAAAGTCGATTACGAGCGTGCGTGTCGCCACATCATATCGCCGGGGCGTATAATCCCGCATTGTCGTTCCGCCGGCACCGTCGGGCACGAAGATCTTGATGTGATCACCCGCCGACAGCGAGGTGAAGCCTTCAAGCTCCTCGCCTCCGAGGGTGATGCGGATCATATGCGGAGTCAGCCGCTCGGTGGATAGGACGTTCAGCTGCCGCCGTTTCAGTTCGTGGCGCACGCGCTCTATGCGCGGGCTGTTTGCGACTTCGGTCAGCCGGTCGCCTTGCAAGATATTCATGTGTTCGTTCCTTTGCTGTCTGTCGTCGTACGACAGTGGAAAAAGACGGCGAGCCGGCAAAGCATTTCCATCGGGAAGTTCTCGAGAAGCATTTCGAGCTCCGTCTAGTCCGGCTCGAAACGACTGACTTCAAGGCCAGCACCCACCGGAAGCAATATACTCGTCATCCCCGGCCTCGCGCGCACGGCCCTCCCGTACATCTTCACGTTCTCGTCGCCAGGCCGCAGCATATTGTCCGCGACGACGATCGCGCCGGGGTTGAGTTTGGGATAGAAGGCTTCCAGGCACGGAATGTAGAGATCCTTCCACAGGTCGAGCAGCACGAAGTCGACGCCAAAAGGCAGCGCGCTGATCATCTCCACTGCATCTCCGACCTTGAAATCGATGTAGTCAGAGAGACCGGCAGCCACCGCGCGTTCCTGAGCGTATAGTGACTTGTATTCGTGAATTTCCATGGTGATCAGGCGCCCGCCGCTCGCCCTGGCAGCCTCCGCAAGCCAAATGCCGGAATAACCGAAGGAGGTCCCGATCTCCAATATCGCGGGGGACTTCTGGCTTCTGGCGACGATGTTGAGAAACTTTCCTGTCTCCGGTCCCACTGCCCTCATACGGCGGTCCTCGCCCCCATCACGCCCGCCTGGCGGCATTTCGCGTGGCCGCGCCTGCTCCTCGCGGATGAGAGCATGATACGCTTCAAGAACCGCTTCGATCTTCTGGTCCATTGTCTTTACCTTTGAACGCCTGAGGCCTTCCGGTGTCACGAGCGGCGTTCGATTGCCCGCGCCGCCTCGTCCAGGATGTTGGCGATATCACCTGTCGTCGCCTCATCCGGCGGCCCCTTTCGAAGCCGCAGCCGCAAGGCGAGCTTCAGGTTTTCCATCGCTCGGATGATCGCGTCTGGAATCTCATCGTGCCCCCGCTCGCCCGGTACGGCCCGGGTCAGCAGTTCCTCCACGAGCGATCTGTTGGCATCTATAAAGGCTCTCCCCTGCTCCGTGACATGATAGAGCTTGCGCCCCCCCTCCTCGAGTTCGATTGAGGCGTAACCCATGTCGTCGAGCCATGCGAGCGTCGGATAAATGACGCCTGGACTGGGTGTATAGTTGCCTCCGAGGCGCTGCTCGATTGCCTTCATCAACTCGTAGCCGTGGAAGGGACGCTGAAAGATCATCGCGAGGATTAGCAGGCGTAGCTCGCCATAGTCGAACATCCGCTTGCCGCCCCTGCCCCGATGGGGCCGTCCATGGTGATCATCAGAAGCGTCTAAAGGTCCGTGTTTCATGCTTACTGAATATATCTCGATATATCGCAAATCAAGATATATCGAGATATATGACGAAAATGTAATCTCCTGTTGACAGGGGGGCTCGGTTGTCCAAACCGTCCTGCTCATCCAGCACCCGGGACACCTGCGGTGACCGGCTAACCGGGCGAGCTAAAACAGGCGCCTGGTCGCCCCGAGAGAGTATTTCTACCGGCGTTCTCGCTCCTTGCGTCCATCGCGTCGCTGGTCGTGCCCAAATTTCGAACTACATCGTTGGAACAATGGGTGGACCAGCAAGCACCTTGGAACACGAGTAAGGACCCGATGCCCCGCGTCATAATCATCGAATGGAAGTCGATCGATGGTACCCTTTTCGTTCATTTTCCCGAGCCGTTTCCAATGGCACCCTTGGAATGGAAAGCCTTTGCCGCCCTCTTCGATCGGATCGGTTTCCAGCCGGGGCAGAAAGATATTCGCACGATGCCTCCTTCCACAGACGCGCCACGGCGTCTAGCAGATGGCTTGATGGCGCTCGGGTACTCGCTGGAGCATCGAGGTGACGTCCCAGAGTCAATCATCAAATAGGCGCGGTTACGCCCCGTTCCCCCATCAACTGAGAAATGCCAATCTGGCTTCAGCTCCCTTTGGCACGTGACGATTGTGCAGCAATCACAAGCAAACATCTGCGTGCATTTTCGATAGACTTTCGCTTGTCGTCTGTCAGGATGGCCGGCAATGGAACTCTTTATTCGAAACATGATGGCCGCTCCGTGCCGGCAACTTTGTGGTCGTGACCCGCCTGTGACGGCGCAGAACCCACGTTCATACTGGCTTGAAATCACGGGATTATGCTGACGGAGACAGTGTCCGTTGCCAAGGAGAGGTAATGATCAAGTCCGCAAAGGGATGGATCTGGGGCGTAGTGGCCCTCGTTGCAATCGGCGTCGGGTATTACGCATGGACCGTCCTTCGCAATGACGGTCTGCCCGCCGGATTTGCTGCCAGCAATGGTCGTATCGAAGCGGTGGAGATTGATATCTCGACCAAGACCGCTGGCCGGCTGAAGGAACTGCTGGTCCGTGAGGGCGATTTCGTCAAGGCGGGTCAGGTGTTGGCGCGGATGGATACCGCTCAGCTCGAAGCGAGCAAGCGCCAGGCCGAGGCGCAGTTGCGCCGGGCGCAGATCGCCGTCGATACGGCCCACAGTCTCGTTGCTCAGCGCGAAGCCGAAAGGAAGTCCGCGCTGGCCGTGATCGAGCAGCGCAAAGCACAGCTTGACTCTGCAATGAAGACCAATGCCCGCTCACGACAGCTCCTGAGCAGCAGCACCGTATCGCAGCAAGTGGTGGACGACAGTGAAGCGGCGGAACAGGCCGCGCGTGCGACGCTCGCATCGGCGGAGGCATCGCTTGCAGCTGCAGACGCGGCGATCAACGCGGCCAAAGCGCAAGTGATCGACGCTGAAGCCGCCGTGGACGCGGCAAAGGCGCAGATCGAGAGCGTCGAAACCGATATCGCCGACAGCACCCTCGTCGCGCCACGCGACGGCCGCATCCAGTATCGTATCGCGCAGCCCGGCGAGGTCCTGTCCGCGGGTGGTCGCGTGTTGAACCTCGTTGATCTTGGCGATGTGTACATGACGTTCTTCTTGCCAACGGAACAGGCGGGCCTCGCATCGATTGGCTCAGACGTCCGTCTGGTGCTCGATGCAGCACCACAATATACGATCCCTGCGAAAGTTTCCTTCGTCGCTGATGTCGCCCAGTTCACGCCGAAGACCGTCGAGACCGAGGAGGAGCGCCAGAAACTCACCTTCCGTGTGCGGGCGCAAATCCCGCAGGAGCTGCTCCAGAAGTATGTCCAATACGTCAAGACTGGACTGCCCGGCATGGCCTATGTCCGGCTCGATCCACAGGCAGCCTGGCCCGAACACCTCGAACGCAACCTCGTGAAGTGATGTGGGGAGCATGAGTGGGGCACCTGCAAGCATGAGCGTTCCCGCAGACGGTCACGCAACCGTGGCTCGGCTGGCGAATGTCACGCTGGCGTTTGGCAAGACGATTGCGCTATCGGACGTGTCACTGGATGTTCCCGCGGGTTGCATGGTCGGGCTGATTGGACCGGACGGCGTGGGCAAATCCAGCCTTCTGTCGCTCGTGTCCGGCGCGCGCGCCGTGCAGAAAGGCGATGTCGAGGTGCTGGGAGGAAATATGTCCGATGCCCGCCATCGTGATGAGACCTGCCCAAGGATCGCCTATATGCCGCAGGGCCTCGGCAAGAACCTCTATCCCACCTTATCGGTCTTTGAGAACGTCGACTTTTTCGGGCGTCTGTTCGGCCATGATCGACAGGAACGCGAGACACGTATCCGCGAACTTCTCGACAGCACCGGGCTCGCCCCTTTTGCTGACCGGCCGGCTGCAAAGCTTTCAGGTGGGATGAAGCAAAAACTCGGGCTCTGTTGCGCGCTTATCCACGATCCGGATCTTCTCATTCTCGATGAGCCGACAACTGGTGTCGATCCTTTGTCACGCCGGCAATTCTGGGACCTGATTGACCAGATTCGCGCCGGCCGGCCGGGGATGAGCGTCATCGTTGCCACAGCCTATATGGAGGAGGCAGCCAATTTCGACTGGCTGGTTGCGATGCATGCCGGCAAGGTGCTCGATACCGGAACGCCTGCCGAGCTTTTGTCGCGCACCGGCACCGGCAATCTCGATGCCGCTTTCATCGCCCTTTTGCCCGAAGCCGAGCGGCGTCGTCACGTCGACGTCGTCATCCCTCCGAAACAGGAAACAGAGGGCGAGGACTATGCGATCGAGGCAAGCCACCTCAGCATGCGCTTCGGCAATTTTACGGCTGTCGACAATGTCAGTTTCCAGATCCCGCGCGGGGAAATCTTCGGCTTCCTGGGATCCAACGGCTGCGGCAAATCGACGACGATGAAGATGCTGACCGGCCTGCTTGCAGCCAGCGAAGGTGAGGCCAGGCTTTTTGGTCGTACCGTTGATGCAAGCGACATGGCGGTGCGTCGTCGCGTCGGTTACATGAGCCAGGCATTTTCGCTCTACACGGAACTGACAGTTCGCCAGAACCTCGATTTGCACGCCCACCTCTTCAAGCTGCCGACAAGTACGATATCGGCTCGCGTCGAGGAGATGGCCAAACGCTTCGACCTCGAAGGTGTGATGGATGCGTTTCCTGACGGCTTGCCACTCGGTATTCGTCAGCGCCTGTCGCTGGCGGTTGCGATGATACATGCGCCGGACGTCCTTATCCTCGACGAACCGACGTCCGGCGTCGATCCCATCGCCCGAGACGCCTTTTGGCAGATCCTGGTCGATCTCTCGCGCAAGGACAATGTGACGATCTTCATTTCGACGCACTTCATGAATGAGGCGGAGCGCTGTGACCGCATCTCGTTGATGCACGCCGGCAAGGTCTTGATCAGCGATACCCCGGAGGCGATCACCAAGAGCAGGAACTCCCCCACACTGGAGGACGCGTTTGTCGCATATCTCGAGGACGCGGCCGGCATATCACCCGTCGTCAAGAGTGCTGCCCCAGAGACGTCCGATACGTCGAAACTGCTGGGCTCGGGTCATGGACAGATCACCGGCAGGCGACGTATTTTCGATTTTCGCCGCATGTTCAGCTATACAAGGCGCGAGGCTCTGGAACTACAGCGTGATCCTATTCGAGCCACTCTCGCAGTACTCGGCAGTGTCATCTTGATGTTCGTCATTGGCTACGGCATCAACATGGACGTGGATGATCTGACGTTTGCGGTCCTCGATCGTGATGATTCCAGTATTAGCCGTGACTATGTGCTCGACATCTCCGGCTCGCGATATTTCATCGAGAAAGACCCCATCCGCGATTACGCAGAGATGGACAGACGGATGCGCGACGGCGAGATCAGCCTCGCGATCGAGATACCGCCTGGTTTCGGCCGAAAGGTGCAGCGCGGCGATCCGGTCGAGATTGGCGCCTGGATCGATGGCGCCATGCCACAGCGGGCAGAGACGATCGGCGGCTATGTCCAGGGAATGCATGCCAACTGGCTGACCGCACGCGCAAAGAAGCTCTATGGTACCGCCGCGACCCAGGGCGCATTCAGCATTGAAACCCGCTTCCGCTACAATCCCGACGTCAAAAGCCTTGTTGCCATGGTTCCGGCCGTCATTCCCCTGCTTCTCCTGCTCATTCCGGCGATGCTCGCCGCACTCAGCGTGGTCAGGGAAAAGGAACTGGGCTCTATCATCAATCTATATGTGACACCGGTCACGCGGCTGGAATTCCTTCTCGGCAAGCAGTTGCCCTACGTGATGCTCGGCATTGCAAACTTCCTGCTTCTGGTTGCCTTCGCAACCCTCGTTTTCAGGGTACCGTTCACCGGCAGTTTCATGACCTATGCGGCGGCCGCGGTGCTTTACGTGATCATCGCCACCTCGATCGGCATCTTCATGTCGACTTTCATGTCCAGCCAGATCGCAGCGATTTTCGGAACGGCGCTTTTGACACTCATCCCCGCGACCCAGTATTCCGGCATGACCGATCCGGTTTCCTCCCTGAAGGGCGCGGGCGCCCTGATCGGCCAGATCTATCCGGCGACCTATTTCATGACGATTTCACGCGGTACCTTTTCAAAGGCGCTCGATTTTTCGGGCCTGGCTGGCTCGTTCATTCCTTTGCTGATTGCAATTCCCATATTGGTCGTCGCCGGCGCGGTACTGCTGAAGAAGCAGGAGAGTTGATATGGGTTGGTCCAACATCGTCCAGCTTGGCATCAAGGAACTGAGAGGGCTTGCACGCGACCCAATGCTGATGTTGCTGATCGTGTATGCCTTCAGCCTGCAAATATACACAGGCTCCAGCGCGCTTCCCGAAACACTCAACAACGCCGCGATCGCCATCGTCGATGAAGACCAGTCGCCACTCTCGGGGCGCATTACCACCGCTTTCACCCCACCATATTTCGTGCCGCCAAAGCTGATCTCGATTGCAGAGATGGACCAGCGGATGGATGCAGGGGTGGACACGTTTGCCCTTAACATTCCACCAAATTTCCAGCGTGACGTACT
Organism: Rhizobium sp. RHZ02; assembly: GCF_014851575.1. Classification (NCBI taxonomy): domain Bacteria; kingdom Pseudomonadati; phylum Pseudomonadota; class Alphaproteobacteria; order Hyphomicrobiales; family Rhizobiaceae; genus Rhizobium; species Rhizobium sp. RHZ02. The sequence goes on along the minus strand of NZ_JACUZX010000040.1, from coordinate 12,560 downwards.
TGCCGGTCGGCAACCAACGATCCAGCTCAACGTCGATGCAACCCGAATGAGTCAGGCTTTCACCGGCAGCGGCTACATTCAGAGCATTGTCACGAGCGAGGTCAATGAATTCATGGATCGCTACCGCGGCGCCAACAATGTCTCGGTGGACCTGACGCTGCGGAACCGCTTCAATCCGTCGCTGAACAAGTCCTGGTTCGGATCGATCAACAACATCATTACGTCGATCACGATGTTGTCGATCATCCTGACGGGGGCTGCCCTTATTCGGGAGCGGGAACATGGCACCATCGAACACTTGTTGGTCATGCCCGTCACGCCGATCGAAATCATGGTAAGCAAGATCTGGTCAATGGGGCTGGTCGTCCTCCTGGCGACGAGCTTTTCCCTCTTTGTCGTCGTCAAGGGGCTCCTGGGGGTTCCGATCGAGGGGTCGCTGACGATCTTCCTTCTCGGCACGGCATTGTTTCTCTTCGCCACGACATCGATGGGGATTTTCCTGGCGACAATTGCCGGATCGATGCCGCAGTTCGGCTTGCTCCTGATCCTCGTGCTGCTGCCGCTTCAAGTACTGTCAGGCGCCATGACGCCGCGCGAGAGCATGCCTGATATTATCCAGAATATCATGCTGCTGGCACCGAACACGCACTTTGTCATTCTGGCGCAGGCGGTCCTGTTCCGAGGAGCACAGCTCGACGTGGTCTGGCCACAGCTTCTGGCGCTTCTTGTCATCGCGAGTGCGTTTTTCTGGCTGGCGCTGCGCCGTTTCAGACGCTTCCTGCGTTAGGTCATGGCGCGACCTACGGTGTGCGTGTGCCTTGCAGCCAAGAAGCTGGGCGTTCAAGCCCGCGGCGTGGTCTGCCTTACTTTCTATCGAGCGCGGAGTGCAAAGTTGCCCGCATCTCGTTGGCAGCCTCGGTCAGGACCGAAAGGAACCTTTCAATGACCGTCGATCGCGTCCTTCGAACCGGGCGCCATACGGCAAGCGTGTACGGGACGCTGACGCTTAGCCTACGCAGTACCACCCCCTTGTCGACATGGGTTGCAGCAGTCAGCGGATTGATGATTGACACACCGACACCGGCGGCAACCATCGAACATACGCTGGTGGCCGTCGTCGTCTCGACAGCATAACTGCGCGAAATGCCTGCAGCCAGGAACATGTCGTCAAGTTTTCTTCGATAGGGATCGTCCTGCGAAAAATAGACAAACGGTACGCCGTCGAAATCTGCGGGTTCGAGGAGGCTCTTTTGCGAAAGCCTGTGACCGATCGGCACGACGCATACTTGATCGCCAACGTCGATCCGCTGAGAGGCTACGCCAGGATATTCGAACCGGCCTTCGGTCACCCCCATGTCGAAGACCGTCGTTGCCATTTCATGTTGCAGCGAAACCTCCTCCAACGAATGCAGGGAGAGATGAACCGCCGGGCGATGCTTCAGAAGTTTTTGCGCCACGCGCGGGATGATGGAATCCGCATATGCCGGGATCGTGGCGATCCTTAGGTTGGAAGCGTTGTGCATGCGGATCGCCGACGCAGCACGGCTGATTTCTTCCATGCCGAGGAAGGACCGGCGAACGACTTCATGTAACAAAAGTGCCTGGTTCGTGGGTGTCAAACGCTTGCCGAAGCGCACGAAAAGGTCGAAGCCGATTCGCTGCTCCATTTCTCTGAGCTCTCGGCTGATGGTCGGCTGTGACGTTCCCAGTGCCGCGGCCGCCGCGGTCACGCTTTTGCTGATCATGATGCTGTTGAAGACCTCAATCTGGCGTTGGTTGAGCCTCATCGGTCTGAGCCTTTCGCTTCGGTGCCTTTCCCCTCCTGACGAGAGCGCAGGTGAAGCCTCTCATATATCAGAAATGAATAAGAGCGCCCTATCAATTATTTCCCTCAGGATTCAGGGTCTGAAACTATCGCTGCCGGAACCCAAACATGCGTGACGGGCGATGAAAAAATACGTCGAAGAAGAGACCTTTCAGGATGACGACCGGCGCTGGCTCGCCTATCGAGCAGGCGCTCTTCATATCGAGGATGTGCGGCTGGGCGCGGTTGCCGCCGCCGTTCCAACGCCTTTTTACTGCTACTCCGCCGGCGCCATCCGATCGGCGTACAGGACGCTTTCGCGAGCCCTCACCCCCATCGACGTCGCGATCTGCTACGCCGTCAAAGCCAATAGCAACATCGCCGTCCTTCGCCTGCTTGCAGAACTCGGATGCGGGATGGACATCGTTTCCGGAGGAGAGCTGGAGCGTGCACTGGCAGCGGACGTACCTGCGTCAAGGATCATCTTCTCCGGCGTCGGAAAGACCCGCGCGGAGATCGCCCGCGCAATTGAGGTCGGCATTCACCAGATCAATGTCGAGTCGGCGGCCGAAATCAGCGTGGTCGCCGAGGTCGCCCGTGCACTCGGCAAGCGCGCACCGGTCGCATTGCGTGTCAATCCCGACGTCGATGCCAAGACGCACGCAAAAATCACTACCGCGACGAAGGACAGCAAGTTTGGAATCGCGATCGGCCAGGTGGCCGACCTCTACGCGCAGGTTGCTGCGGTACCGGATTTGGAAGCGGTTGGCGTCGCCGTCCACATCGGATCGCAAATACATGACATGGAGCCGTTCCGGCGCGCCTTTTCGGCAATGGCCGAGCTGGTAACGGAGATGCGCGGCAGGGGATTGTCCGTGCCGCGCCTCGACCTCGGCGGCGGCATTGGGATTGCCTCCGGCGATAAGCCAGGCCCAGACATTGGGCGCTATGCCGCGATCATCGCCGAGACAGTTGGCCATCTCGGCTGCAAACTTGCCGTCGAGCCGGGCCGCTGGCTCGTCGGGCCGGCGGGGTTGCTGGTGAGCGAGTTGCTTTACCTCAAGGACATGCAGGACGGATGCATGGGCATTCTCGACGCGGGAATGAACGACCTTATGCGCACGGCGCTCTACGACGCCCACCACCCCGTTCTTCCCCTTCAGGAACCGCAACTCAACGATGCAGCGTGCACCTATAGTCTCGTCGGGCCGATTTGCGAAAGCTCCGACAAATTTGGACGCTACGATGGGCTCGGTGAGCTGCGGGCCGGTGAGCTGCTGGCTTTCGATCTCGCCGGCGCCTATGGCGCGTCGATGGCATCGACCTACAACTCACGCGATCTTCTTGCCGAGGTACTTGTGGACGGCGATCGGTTCAAGACAATCCGCCGCAGGCAGGGCATTCAAGAAATGCTACAACTCGAGCATGGGGGAGCCTGGGAGCGTCCTGCGCCGGGCGGAAGAGTGATGGCCGAACCTGTTTTGCACGGGGGCACAAGAGGCACCGGGAGGGAAATGGCAGACGCTGAACAATAATTGGACCGGGAACCGGACAACACGGGGAAGCGACAAGCGCTGCCCCGGATGGGGAAACAAGAAAAAGAGGGAATTTCAAATGCTGAACAAAGCCAAGTTTATGATGGCGACGGGCCTCATTACGCTTGCGATGGCTTCGACCAGTCTTGCGGCCGACCATGTCTTGAAGATCGCCTATCAGGAGGATCCGAAGACCGTCGACGTCCAGATGACGCAGGATTTCTACACACTGCCGCTCAACGTTTACGACCGGCTCGTCGAGGCCGAAACGAGCGGGCCGGGCCAGTCGCAGCTCACCCCCGGGCTTGCCGAGAGCTGGGAAGTTTCGCAGGACGGCAAGACCTACATATTCCACCTGCGCAAAGGCGTTCTGTTTCACAACGGCGAGGAGCTGACTGCGGATGACGTCGTCTACACCTTCGACCGCATGCTCGACCCCAAGACCAAGGCGCTGAGCACCGACATTCTCAATTTCGTCGATGGTGCCACCGAGCGCCTGGATGGATCCGCCACCACGGTCCCCGGTCTGCAGGCGGTGGACAAATACACTGTCAAGATCGTCCTGAAGGAGCCTTATGCGGCCTTCATCGCCCTTTTGGCGAGCCCCGGTGCGTCGATCTACAATCGCAAATTCACCGAACCGCTCGGCGACAAGTACGGCCTTACGCCGGAAACGACCAACGGAACCGGGCCGTTCAAACTGACGGAATACACCCTCAACGACAGTCAGGTCCTTGAGGCCAACGACAAGTATTTCAAGGGTCGCCCGAAGCTCGACCAGATCGTCATCCGCGTGGTCGCCGATGCCGAAACACTGCGACTTCTCTTCGAATCGGGCGAACTGGATGTGTTCGATATCGACTACGCATCGTCGCAGCTGCCCTATTTCGCCGGCAGTGACCAATGGAAGGACCAGATTCGATCCGGTCCACGCGTCGGCATCTATTACTACCACATCAATCAGGCGCTGAAGCCCTTCGACGACGTGCGCGTCCGCAAGGCGTTCCAGATGGCCATCAACCGCCAGGAAATTCTCGACAAGAATTTCTATGGCAAGGGCAAGCTGGAAAACGGCGTCATGCCGCGTGGACTGACCTGCTATGCCGAGGCCAAGCCGATCGAGTACAACCCGCAGAAGGCCAAGGCGCTGCTGGCAGAGGCTGGCTACCCCAACGGCGTAGACATCAAGCTGACCCAGGCCAGCAATTGGTCCTCGCGTTGGTCCGATATGAACCAGATTATCCAGGCCCAGATCAAGGAAGCTGGCTTCAACGCCGAGATCAACACGATGGACGAATCCGCATATTTTGCGGCCCGCAAGGCGGGGACCGTCGACAACTACACGCAAAACTGGTCGGCGGACTTTAATGATCCGGACAATTTCTTCTACACGTTCTTCAGCAAGAGCGGCACGTCGGTTCGCGGTTACAACAACAACGACGAGCAGGTCTTTACGGCGCTCGACAAGGCGCGCTCGATGACCAACCCTGAGGAACGCTGCGCGCTGTACCAGAAGATGACGGATCGGATCGTGCAGGACGATGCAGCCTGGGTGCCGCTATTCAGCCTCGACCACAACTATGTCGTTCAGCCCCGGGTGAAGAACTTCGTGGTGCCGTGGAACGGCTGGAGCGACATGAGCTACTACAAGATGGAAGTCGAATAGGACTTAACCGGCGTGGCGGGCCTCGAAAGGGGCCCGCCATCCTCTTGTTTCCCTGCGGTTTCGCAGGATCCATTTGCCGGCGATCCTTGTTCCGGCGAGATTCGATGAAAGACCACTTTCGATGCTGACCTTCGTGATAAAGCGCATCGCGATGTCGATCCCAGTTCTGATCGGCATCACGGCGCTGCTCTTCATCATGCTCAACGTGATACCCGGTGATCCCATAGCACTTCTGATGAAGGAGCATGCCAGCGCCGACGTCATCAACCGCGTGCGCGCCCAGATGCACCTCGACGATCCGTTGATCACGCGATACTTCAGGTTCCTCTTCGCCGCCCTTCAAGGCGATCTCGGCGTGTCGATCAAGCTCAATCGCGACGTGACGACGCTCATCCTCAATGCATTCCCGAGCACGCTCATCTTGACGATCTGTGCGGCACTCGTGTCCTGGGTGATCGGCATTCCGGTGGGCGTGCTGTCGGCGGTCAGGCGGGATTCGCTGCTCGACCACCTGTTCATGGGCTTCTCGCTTCTTGGGGTTTCGATGCCGATCTTCTGGTCGGCCCTATTGATGCAATATGTCTTCGCTCTGAAGCTGAAATGGCTGCCTGTGTCCGGTTTTTACGGATACCAGTATGTGATCATGCCAGCGATCGTGCTCGGATGGAGTTCGGCTGGCGTCATCGCCCGCCTCACCCGCTCCAGCCTGCTTGAGGTAATGCGCCACGATTATATCCGCACGGCTCGCGCCAAGGGCCTTCGCGAATTGATGGTGATCCGCCGGCATGCGCTGAAGAACGCGCTTATCCCCGTCGTGACCATCATGGCGATCCAGGTCGCGGGGCTGCTGTCGGGCGCAGTCATCACCGAAGCGATCTTCGGCATCCCCGGCGTAGGCCGCATTTCGGTCAGCGCCATCCAGGCGCGCGACATGCCGCTTCTGCAGGGCTCGGTGCTATTCGCCACCGTCCTCGTCATCTTCGGCAATCTCGTTGCCGATATCCTCTATTCGGTTCTCGACCCCCGCATTCGCTCCGAAATGAAGGGAGGTTCGAAATGACTGAGGTCGCCGAAACAATCCCGGACGTTGCGGATGATGCGGGTAACGACAGTTTCCTGCGCGACGGCATCAGGATCTTTTGCAGGAACCGAATGGCGATGGCCGGTCTGATCATGGTCGGGTGTCTTGTCTTCGTGGCGCTGTTCGTTTCCTTCATCAGTCCGCATGATCCCTACCGCGTGGCGCTGAACGAGCAGTTCCGCCCGCCGTCCACCACCTATTGGCTCGGTACGGACAACTTCGGCCGGGATCTCCTGACCCGCATTCTTTATGGCGCCCGGATATCTCTGGTCGTCGGTATCGTGCCGAGCTTCATCTCCCTGATGATTGGAGCAGTCCTTGGTGTTGTCAGCGGCTACTACGGCGGTCGGGTCGACTTCATAATCATGCGGCTGGCCGATATGATGATCGCCTTCCCGTCGCTCCTGCTGGCGATGGTGGTGATGTACACGCTCGGGGCGAACCTCTTTAACATCTTCATCGCGCTCAGCCTCGTTGGCTGGGCCGGAGTGGCCCGCGTGGTTCGCGCTCAGACACTCGCCGTCAAGGAGAAGGAGTTCATCGAGGCGGCGCGCGCGAACGGCACGAAGAAGGTGGCGATCATGGTCGGCCACATCTTCCCCAACGTCGTTCCGACACTGATTGTTCTCTTTTCGCTCAGCATTCCCGACGCGATCATGTGGGAATCGAGCCTCAGCTTCCTCGGCGTCGGGGTCCAGCCTCCCGAAGCCAGCTGGGGTCTCCTGGTGGCCAAGGGCAAGGAATACCTCTTCTCCGCCCCCCTGGTTGCGATCATGCCCGGCGTTGCGATCCTGATCACGGTGCTGGCGTTCAATTTTGTCGGCGACGGACTGCGTGACGCGCTCGATCCCTACATGAAGGACTGAGGGGCGCGAGGATGACAAACCGAGACATATTGCTCAGCGTGCGCAACCTGCGCACGGAATTCAAGACGCAGAACGGCCCCGTCCGGGTAGTTGACGGTGTGTCGTTCGACGTCGGGCGCGGCCGGATCGTCGGTCTGGTCGGGGAATCCGGCTCCGGCAAGAGCATCACGGCGCTGTCGCTGATGGGATTGGTGCCTTCGCCGCCCGGAACGGTGAGTGCCGATAGCATCATCCTTGACGGGACCGATCTGGCGCGGCTGAACAGCGACGAGATGCGGCGCAAGCGCGGTCGGGAGGTTTCGATGGTATTTCAGGAGCCAATGACCTCGCTTAATCCGGTGAAGACCATGGTTCAGCAGGTTGGCGAGCCGCTTGCCATTCACACCGGCCTCAACAAGCGCGCCATCCGGGAAAAGGTGCTGCAGATGTTCGAGACGGTGGGCATTCCAGAGCCAAAGGCACGCCTCGACGTTTATCCGCATCAACTTTCGGGGGGGTTGCGCCAGAGGGCGATGATCGCCATGGGGCTGATCTGCGAACCGAAGCTCCTGATCGCCGACGAACCGACGACGGCGCTCGACGTAACCACGCAGGCGCAGATTCTCAGGCTGATGATGGCACTGCGCGAGCGCGCCGGCACTGCAATCATCATGATCACCCACGATCTCGGCATCATCGCCGAGATGTGCGACGAGGTGAACGTGATGTATGCCGGCCAGATCGTCGAACAGGCCAATGTCTTCGACCTCTTCGACCGGCCGTCGCATCCCTATACACGCGGCCTGCTCGCTTCGATCCCGAAAGCGACGGAAAAACGCACGGCGGAACGCCTGAACAGCATTCCAGGTGTGGTGCCGAATCTTGCGAAACTTCCAGCGGGCTGTCGTTTCCACCCCCGCTGCGGCGATGCGATGCCAATCTGCAAGCTGAAGCAGCCTGAACTGACGGATCTCGGCAATGGCCACAAGGCGCGCTGCTGGTTGCATGACAAAGAGGGAGCAAAGGCGTGAGCGACGTTCTGATTTCCACCGCAGGGCTAAGCAAGCACTACCCTGTCGGCACGGGCTTCTTCCGCTCTCAGCATAAGGTGATCCGCGCCGTGGACGGCATCGATCTCGAGATCCGCGAAAGGGAAACCTTCGCGCTTGTGGGGGAGTCGGGCTGCGGCAAGACGACGCTCGGTCGCGTGATGCTTCGGCTGATCGAGCGCACGGAAGGGACCGTGCACTATCGCGGTCAGGATTTGCACGCGCTCGACGAGGCCGCAATGCGGGCCATGCGCAAGAAGCTGCAGATCGTCTTTCAGGACCCATTCGCCTCCCTCAATCCGCGCAAGCGCGTCAAGGATATTTTGGCCGAGCCTTTGCGCGCACACGCATATGGTACCGGAGCCGAAATCGAAGAGCGCTGCGGCGAGCTGCTCGATATGGTCGGGCTGCGCCGACAGCTCCTGCGCCGCTATCCCCACCAGTTCAGCGGCGGGCAGCGGCAGCGCATAGGCATTGCAAGGGCGCTTGCCAACAATCCCGAATTTGTTGTCTGCGACGAGGCCGTTTCGGCACTCGATGTCTCGATCCAGGCGCAGGTCTTGAACCTCTTGCGCGATCTCCAGGAGCAACTGAAGCTAACCTATCTCTTCATCACTCACGATCTGAGCGTGGTACGCCAGTTTGCCGATCGGGTCGGGGTGATGTTCCTCGGGCGGATGGTGGAAGTGGGGACGACAGAGGAAATTTTCGCAAAGCCGCGCCATCCCTATACGATGTTCCTGATGTCGGCGGTTCCGCGTCCCGATCCGCATCAGCGAAACCGCGAGCGGCCGCTGCTCACCGGCGACATTCCGAGCCCGATGAACCTGCCGTCCGGATGCCGCTTCCATACGCGCTGTCCCTTTGCGCAGGCGATCTGCCGGAACGAAGAGCCTGCGCTGTCGGACCGCGGCGGCCACACGGTCGCATGCCATTTTCCACTGGACCAGTGATTTCACGTCAAGAAAGGTGTTCGAATTTGGATCTGATCGTATCGCGCAACGGCGACGGCTGGCAGGCCGCCTATGGAGATAAGCGCTGGCGCTGTGCCATTGGCCGCAGCGGCATGCGTCCCGCCAACGAAAAGGTCGAAGGTGACGGTGCGAGCCCGATCGGGCGCTGGCCGATCCGCCAGCTATTCTACCGCGCCGACCGGATCGGCAAGCCGGTATCGCCTTTTCCCTGCCGCGCCATCGACCGCCTCGACGGCTGGTGCGACGACCCCGTGCACCCGGACTACAACCGCCAGGTCAAGCTACCCTTCGCCGCGAGCCACGAGGAGATGTGGATGGAGGACGACGTCTATGACATCGTCGTCGTCCTGGGGCATAACGACGACCCACCGGTGGCGGGTGCAGGCAGTGCCGTTTTTCTGCACATCGCCCGGCCAAACTACTCTCCGACGGCGGGCTGCGCGGCGCTCTCGCGTGAGGATCTGCTTTCCTTCCTTGCCGCCGCTGAGCCCTCCACGCATCTGCGTTTTTCCGAGGCGAGCTGACATCTGATGGCGGTTTAGCCTTCATCGACCCATCCTGAAAAGACGCGCCCGTTTCGGGCGCTCTATCCCCCCTTCCATAGATCGCGACAATTGAAGGCACGCGTCATGACCAGCATCGACACCACCGCGCTAGAGCGGATGCTCAACTTCCTGCCGGGCCGCTACAAGGGACCCGGCGGCGTTGCAGGGGTGGTGAAGGATGGAAAGGTGATCGCCCGGCGCGCCTGGGGGTTCGCCGACATGTACCGGAAGGTACAGATGACGGCCGAGACGCGCATGCCGATCTGCTCGCTCTCCAAACAGTTCACCTGCGCGCTGCTGCTCGATCAGTTTGGCGATCCCGCAGTGCTGGACCACAGGGTCAGCGCATATCTTCCGCGCTATCGCGACAGGCTGCCAAGCGTTGCGGAACTCTGCCACAACCAGTCGGGCTTGCGCGACTACTGGGCGCTGACGGTTCTGCAGGGTGCCAAGCCGGAGGCGGAGTTTACGCGCGAGCACGCACTCCCGCTGCTTGCGCGATCGAAGACCGGCCACTTCCCAGCAGGCGAGCTCTACTCCTACAACAACGGCAATTTCCGCATCCTCGGCGAGATGATCGAGGACGGCACGGGCCGCTCCTTCGGCGAGCTTTTGCGGGAGAGGATTTTCGCACCCGCCGGCATGAAGACGGCAAAGCTCGCGCCAGACACCCGCTACCCCCCCGACGGGGTGGTCGGCTATGAGGGCAGCGACGACGTCGGCTTTCTTCCGGCGGAAAACGGCGTCTACTGGTTTGGCGACGCCGGCATTGTTGCCTCGCTCGACGACCTGCTGGCCTGGGAATGCCATATCGACGAGACGCGTGACGAGCCTGACAGCCTCTATAACCGCATATCGGGTCCGGTGACCTACCGAAACGGGACGCCGGCAAGCTACGGCTTTGGGCTGCGCCGCGATACCTGGCGCGGCGCCAGGATCACTGGCCACGGCGGCGGCCTGCGCGGTTTCAGCTCGTTTCGGCTTCACGCAGCAGAGGAGCGGATTTCGGTGGTGGTGATGTTCAACCACGATGCAAGCTCGTTTACAGCTGCCACCGCAATTCTCGACGCTGCGCTCGGGCGCGAAGCTTCGAACGAAACCGTTCGCCCCGAAGGCTGGGACGGGTTGTGGTTCGACGATGACCAGGGTCTCATCCTTAGAACCGTTCAAGACACCACTGGCATCAAGCTCCACTACGCCCCCTCCGCGGCGCGGCTTACCGTCTCGGACGGTGTCGCCCGCGGCCACGCGCTCGCCCTGAAGAAACAAGGTGAGATGCTCGTCATGTGTCGTGAGAGTGAAAACCTTGAGGTGACGGCTCGTCCTCTGACCCCTGTCGAATGGGCCGACGGCGTAGGCATCGCCGGACGCTACTGGTCGGAAGAACTCGAAGCTCACCTCGATATCGAAGCGCGCGGCGGTGCCGCTTATGCCAGCTTCGAAGGCATGTTCGGAACCGGCCCGGTGGAGCGCATGTATGCTCTCGCCGTGGATGTCTGGGTCATCACCACCAGACGGTCGATGGACGCCGCTCCACCCGGCGACTGGACGGTCCAGGTCCACCGTGACGCCGATGGTACCGTATCGGGCCTCACCGTCGGCTGTTGGCTCGCCAGAAAGATTGCATACCTGCCCTGTGGATGAGGTCCGATCGACGTGCTGCTGGAGCAACTCTTCACTGGGTACTTCACCATGCAGCGGAGAAAGGCGGTCCAGCTCTTCAATCAGACTATTGACACCCGAGGCATCTGAGGTCAGGAACGAGCGTCGAAAAGTTTCAGGCCGGTGTGGTTATTCCGGTCCCCGTTCTCGGGAAAGTCGCTGATGCGAACCCACGGCACCGACCTTCAATCAAGGTGGTGCTGGTGTCAGCGCTCCACCTTATCAAGTGGAGATTTCCATGCACGACACGAAAACAATTATTTTCGCTCAACTATTTATATCAGGAATGATGGCATTCCTCATGACCGGCTTCTTCGGCTTTATCCACGCGACCTCAATTCTGGCGTGGGTTGCTGAATGGGCCAAGGCTTTCGTTGTCGCATGGCCGGTCGCTTTTATCCTGTCACTCGCGGTGGGACGACTGGGGTTTAAGCTTGCCGTGATGTGCCGACGGCACATCTGAGCTTACCGCGACAAGTGGTCATCGCTCGCGAATTTTGATCAGAATCTGTGGAAATCAATAGTTTAGCTGCGGTGCGTCGATGACAACGCGTGAAGGGGATGGCAGGGATTCTCAATTGACGAAAGGGGAAACAATGACAACCACCAACGAAATCGCTGACAAGATCGCCGCCGAACATGGCCTGACCAAGGTTCAGGGCAAGGCAATCGTTGAAGCCGTGATCGCCTCCATCACCAGCGCAGCGGTCGCCGGCAACGAAACGTCCCTGCCCGGCTTTGGCAAGTTCAAGGTGAAGACGACGCCTGAGCGCGAGGCACGCAATCCATCCACCGGTGCAACCGTCAAGGTGGCCGCTGCCAGAAAGCTGAGCTTCCAGCCGGCAAAGGCGCTGAAGGATGCACTGAACAAGTAAATGGGAAGGACCCCGCTCGGATTGGGCGGGGTCCTATTTTCCATGCGGCATCGTCAGGCGTGAAAGGGCGGCTCACGCCGCCCCCTCGTCTGCGAACCGTGGTTGCAGATGGTGCAGGTAATCGACGGCACGCTGCGCCTGTGAGGCGGCCGTGAAGATCGCGCGCCTGTCACCGCTAAGCAGGGTCAGCCAGCTATCGATATAGCTTGCATGATCGGGACGCGGTTCAAGTTCCGGAACGATTCCAAGATCGGCGCACAGGAATGCGCTGCCCAGTTCGGCAATCAGTTCTTCCCGGGCGCGCTCACTGCGATCCGTCCCATAGCGGCTGAGATCGCGATCGAGCCGTCCCTTTGCCGATGTCCAATGCGTCTTATGCCGATATCGGCATAAGACCCATTATGCCGTGGGCCGGATTATGCCGCATGACCGAGTTTAGCCGTTGTCGAGCCTCGTTTCGGCCATGCGGTAGTTCGGCATAATCGGAGCAGTTAGTCATCAAGCAGCTTCAATGCCCAATATGA